>CAYRTD010000023.1:0-37963 GCA_964426915.1 uncultured Bacteroidaceae bacterium
ACTATATCCGGTAGCTGGAGTCGCTGTAAGTTCTACTATGCTTCCGCTTAAAAAACTTGTCTGATCGGGTATCCTTGTAACAGTCCCACTTCCCGAAACGGTTGTAGTAAGGGTATAATATGTCTGGCCACCTAAATAAGCATTAACAACACTAAACCATTTATCTGCCATTTTTTCATATCCCGTAGTGTTTGGATGCAACTCATCCATAAGGTCGTTATCATAATCCAAACCTGCATCACATTCCATATCAACTAATACAAGGTTATCACCGGATGAGATCCTGTCATTGATAAGTGTTTCCAGCTTAGTATTATAGGTATTTGTATTAGAATGAGTACCACATCCAAACCCTCTCCTGCTGATGATCCTGGCAACAAAAACCATAACATCTTTACCACTTGAAGTTTCATAATCATCCACGGCGTTAAGTATCCTGTCAACTCCATCGACTTCTGAAAATTCCCACATTGAAACATCATTGGTCCCAATGTGCAATAGTATAATATCTGCGGGATAGGTTTCCAGATAGGGGCCCGGGGTAAGTGTTCCGGTTGGAGAGGTAGTTCCGGTTGCCATTAAATTGGCGAGTGTATCATCGGTCATTCTGGGAAAGCCGGCGTGATCAGTGTCTGTCATATAGGTGGAACCATGGCTCTGGCTTCCGACAAAATCAATATCGTAACCTTCGTCATACAGCAAATTATAAAGCCGGTAACGGTAACCAACCGCATCGGCATCACTAATCATGTTGCAGTCTGTAGTAGACCCGTTAAGGCACATATCTCCTTTTGTAATTGAGTTCCCCAGGGGAAGAATTCTTATACTCTGTGAAAGAAGAGCATTACCTGGAACCATCAAACAAATGGATATCAACATCAATAATCGTTTCACTTTAATCCTTACCATTTTGCAGCCATTAATTTACATTCCATCCGGAATCGGTTAATAATAAAATAGGTCGTTAAATTATAGTATTCAGTGATTATAAGCAATCTCATTGAATGTCATACAAAGGCAGGCAATTCTTATCTTATTGTTTATAAGGGTTTTGCGTGATTTTATAGAATACGGTCTAACCTTTCCTTTTTAAACATTTATTTGTCTTATTAACTGATTCATCCCGCCAAAAGCCGCCTTAATAAAAAAACAGCCTTTTTAATCAATAAATATTAGGAAAGTGAATATCACAATTATAGTTTTGAACTGTTGTTTTAAGAATTGTTCAAATGGATTTAACTGCCGGATGATTAAAAAGGACTTTATTGTTCCATAAGAATAAGGAATCGAAAAAAGGGATTATTTAATTTTTAGGTATCTTGCGGCAATTAATAATAAATAACTCTTCATAATAATCAATAACTACAAATTTTAAATGGAATTAAAACCGTTAGTTGCTATTGGGGTTCCCGTTTACAACGGAGGGAAGTATCTTCGGGATTGTCTTGACAGTATAATTAATCAGACCTATACCAATTGGGAATGCCTCATAAGTGAAAATCAATCGAAAGACAACAGTCTGGAAATAGCAGAAGAATATGCGAAGAAGGATAAAAGATTCAAAATATACCGATGCCCGGAATTTGTAGGTCATGTGGAAAACTGGAATAACACCTGGCTTCACTCTAACATGAGTGCAAAATATTTTAAAATGGTTCAGGCTGATGACATGATACTGCCTGAATGTCTGGAAAAATATCTTAATTTATTGGAAAAGCATCCGGAAGTAGGAGTGGCATCAAGTTTCAGATTGAATTCCCGGCATGTAGATCAGGGAGGCTTAGATATTTTTGAGGGTAATGTTTTTAACGGCAAAAGAATATTGTATGATCAGTTAACCAGAGAAATTGATATATCAGGAACGAATACCACATTGATTTTTTCTGTTGAACATTTGAAAAAGCTTGCGGATGATTCAGGGATTTTTCACGGCCGTTATCATGTGGATACCGAATTATTTTATGAGATGTCCAATATTTCAGATGTTGGCTTTGTTTACCAGGTGCTCACCTATACCCGCAGGCATGAATCTTCAGGTACTTCAACAGAGGTATATAATTGGGGAACATTACATCAATTAAATGAAGCGGTATTGTATCGTTATAAAGGGGACGATAAACTATTGAACGAACTTTATCGTAGAGAAAGACTTAAATATGCATACTTTTTTCTCAATAATAAAATTTCCCGCAATAAGGAAGTCCTGGCTTTTCACAGAAAACATATAGTCAGGCCTTTCAATATAGAAGAATACATTTCAGGGATAGTGGGCTATAATTATATTACTAATTTATTGGTTAGGATTTTCAATAGAATAAAAAGAGCATCAGGAGTTAGAATATAGCAAGATTTTACTGATATTTAATTTTAATTATTAATTCTACATTTTGTTTTTTTATGAAAACACCTTTAGTTAGTGTAATTATTCCAACCTACAACCGGGCTGAAATGGTACAGCGGGCAATAAAAAGTATTCTTGATCAAACCTACAACAATTTTGAGATATTAGTTGTTGATGATGCATCGACTGATAATACAGCGGAAGCTGTTAAAAATATGGATAATGAAAAAATTGTTTACATAAATTTACAAAAAAATGTGGGCCAGTGCCGGGCAAGAAATATTGGCATTAAAAAAGCGAAAGGAGAATATATTGGTTTTTTGGACTCAGATGATGAATGGATGCCGACAAAGCTTGAAAAGCAAATCAAGGTTTTCAATGAATCAAATGATCCTGACCTGGGTGCTGTTTACAGCGGTCATTTTGAAATTGATGAAATTAAAAATAAAACGGATAGTAAAAACAAAAATTTTCGTAAAGGAAAGCTCTATAAAGATTTTCTCTCGGGATTTTGTCCCTCTACCCCTACCATGTTTCTGGTAAAAAAAGAAGCACTTGATCAGGTCAAGGGTTTTGATGAAAATCTACCCACGTTTGTTGACTATGATCTGTGGTTAAGAATCGCAAAATTAAACTATAGTTTTGATTATGTCCCGGAACCTCTTATCAAAAAATATGAACATCAGGGGCATCAAATGGCGAAGGATATAGACAAAAGATTGGCAGGTCTTGATGTGCTTTATGAAAAATGGGGAGATCAGATGCTGAAATATGCCGGTCCACAGGCTTTCAACAATTTTAAAAAGGCTAAAATTGAAGCCCTTGTCAGGTCAGTTCTTGAAAAGCCGGATGATGATTTCAGGAAAAATGCATTACGCTCGATCGGACTACTTATCAAGGTGCGTTCCGGATTAACCAGGCAATATATTAAAGCATTTCTGCTTATCATCTTTGGGAGGTCAATCGAAAGGTTTTGGAAAAAATAATATAAATAGAAAATAATTTTCACTATGGATAGTAATTACCTTGCGTTTTCTGTAGACAAAATCTATTATAAGATACTCGTTGCTGCCCTAAAAAGTATTCGCCAAAACTCTGGATCGACTGATGTCATAGAAGTATACATATTGCATACCGACCTGGAAGCTCATCAGGTTTCATTAATAAAAAAGATTTTTGAGAAAAGCCGGTTTCATTTGCACTTTACTACAATGCAACCTGGAGAATTCGAAGAATTGCCCAAAAATTATTATTTCTCACCTGCCGCTTATTACAGATTAAAATTACCTGACTTAATTCCGGAAGCGGAAAAAATTGTATACCTGGATGCCGACATTATCGTTAGAAGATCTTTAAAACCCTTATTTAAAATAGAACTTTCTGATAATTATCTGGCAGCTGTGGAAAACCCAGGCTTTGAAAGACATAATGCTCTTGGAATGTCAGAAGGATCACCTTACTTTAATTCAGGAGTTTTGATTCTGAATGCAAAAAAAATCAGGGAGGAAAATTTAATAAAAGATATTTTGGATTATGCAATTAAATACAAAGACCATTTGTTATATGCTGATCAGGATATTTTAAACGGTTTTTTTGAAAATAAATGGTTAGCATTGAATCCGGAATGGAATGTACAAACAAAATTCTATTATCCCAATTTCAGTTCTAATTTATACTCTGAAGGATTAATTTCCAGTGCTTTAGCCGATCCGGCAATTGTTCACTTTACCACCATTTCGAAGCCCTGGCATTTCATGAATAATCATCCTTTTAAAGATGAATTCATAAAGTTCTATAAATCTGCAGGATTCAAAATTGACTATCAGGATCATACGCTTAAAAACATTTTAAAAAAAATTTACAAGAAAAACCTTAGAGGATCGAATCAAATAGATTATAATATTTGACCCTCTGGTTCTTTAATAAAGAGATAACAATATAATAATGCAAATAGCATCAAGAGATAGTTTCTTCAAGGTTAGCATTTTACTAATCATAATTCTGGGATATTTTCAGTTATTAAGTATTGAGGCCATTCCGAGAGACTTGAGGATAATTAGCGGTTTTGCAGCTATAATATTGATTTTCTTCATGTTGATTATTAAAACTGTTTACGGCAAAGAAAAGGATATTCCGAAAAATTTTTCCTTACCGATTATTCTATTTATCATATCTCTGTTTTTGTCTACAGTGGTTTCCAAAGTACATCATAATCAATCATTTATTTTATCTCTATGGATCAGCAGAGGATTGTTTTTCTACTTTCTTTATTATATGTTACATGCCTACAAGTATAATAAACAAACACTTGAAAAGCTTTTCCTATTTCTGGGTTTACTAACGATTGTAGCTTTCTATTTGCAGACATTCCTGTTTCCAATTAGAATTTTTGATGTGAGAATGAGTATTGACAGAGGGACTCTGCGTTTATTTTTACCATCGATGAGTTTCACCATTATCGCATATTTTTATTTTCTCAATCGGTTTTTCAAAAACAACAAACTTCTTCCAATTATTATTGCTCTTCTGGCTTTAAGTATATTTGTATTACAGGCTACCCGTCAGTTAATTGCATCACTTGTGCTGCTAACTATAATAAATGTATTCAGGTCCAAAGAAATTAAGTCCCGCTTGTTCATCGTTCTTCTGATTATCATAGGCATGGGTTCAGTTTTCATTATATTTTATGACTTGTTTATGGAAATATTTGCTGTCTCAAAGGTTCAGGCAAGCGGAACCAAAGAAAGTGTCAGGCTCAAGGCCATTGAATATTTCACAGGTGAATTTCAACCCTCAACCCTATCCTATATTCTTGGTAACGGAGAGGGACACGAGGCCAGTATGTATGGTCTAAAATTAGCTTACCTCCGGCTGGGAAAAGGTTTATACTTATCTGATATTGGCATTATTGGAGATTATGTAAGATATGGAATTTTGTTTGTAATCGCAGCAGTTATTATGTTGACAAGGTTATTAACCATTAAGGTTCCTTCAGATTATGAATACCTTCGTTACTTTGTATACTTACAATTATTTTCCCTGTTTACCTCAAAAGGGGTTTTCGGGGTGCCAAGTATTAGTATAATAATTATTGCTTACCTTTTTGATCTGGGTAATTATCAGTTAAAAAAGGAAAGTTCGGAGAGCACGAAGAATAACACAAAACGCAGCATAGAATAATCATTTATATTGCAGGTTGTTAACTGTTTAATAAAAACCAGGATTTATAAGTTTATTATTGCATGGGATTTAAAAAAGATTTTATTCGAAATACAGCGAGATTTGGCAGCTATACATATATGGTCCAAATCATAGAGTTTGTTTCAACAATAGTTTTATCCAGACTTATAAGCCCTGAAGAATATGGATTTGTAGCCTTGATAATCATTTTTAGTGGTTTTATTTTTGTTCTGACAAATGTCGGCATTAAACATGCCATAATCAGAAACGATTATGATAAAGCAAAAACCAAACGTTTTTTCAGTCTCTCTATATGGATAGGTTTAACTCTGTTCGTTTTTTTCACTCTCTTAGCCTATCCGATAGCTCTCTTTTATGATAATATGGAATTAATCCTCCCAACCATCGTAATGGGTTTCATTTTTATATTTGAAAGTGTCAGTTTTGTACCAGGTTCTTTGGCAACAAAAGAACTTAAATTCAATATACTTGGCTCTGCAAGTGTTATAAAAACCATCTTTCAGGTTATCCTTATGATTATCCTTGCTTTTTTAGGATTCTCTTACTGGTCACTGATTATCCCCCTTACTTTATCCCCTTTAGTTAAGTTTATTTATTTATCACGAAAAATGGATGTCAGTCCGGCTTTTTACACCTTCCATGATGCCTACGATTTGTTAAAGGAAATTCGATCCCTGGTAGGAAGTATAACCATAAGCGGAATATTTAATTACTGGAGCAGGAACATTGATAACCTCCTAATCGGCAAGTTTTTCGGCGATGCTTCCCTGGGTTTGTACAACCGGGCTTATCGCTTTATTTATCTTGCCACCAGGCTTGTAACTACTGTTTTTGGGATCGTTTTATTTCCCAGTCTTAAGAAACTAAAAGATGAAGGAGGAAATGTTAATAAAGAATTTTTAACTATCCTGGGAGGGCTCAGCATCTTTAATTATCCTATTGGGTTTGCCCTTATTCTTTTAGCAAAGCCTATTGTTCTTATTCTTTGGGGAGAAGACTGGACAGGAGTTATACAATTCCTGCCATATGTTGGAATTCTCATTCTGATTCAAACCATTTTTTCTGCAACCAGTGATTTCTATGTATTGCAGAATAAAGAAAAAACCGTACTCAAATTAAGTATAATTAGTACCGTATTATCAATCATAGCTATTATATTCGGGGTTTTTTATTCAGCACTACATGTCATCATATTTTACACTTTAGCCAACTTAATTCTGATTCCCGTTCAGGTAATTATCGGCTTTTACAAAGCTCTAAAATTCAATATACAGGAGCTTCTTGCTTTTTGGGCGCCAAAATTTATTATGGGTCTGCTTTTGGTTTATTTTACCTATTTTGACCATTATATTGGGCTGGTTATAATTGCAGTTATTTATCTGGCTCACCTATTGCTTTACCTTAGAGAAGACCTTAATGAATTAATTTCATTAATAAGGCTGAAATTACTGAAAAAAAGATCCTGAAAAAAACTCTGATTTTTCACTGAATTCCAGCAATATGAAAATGAAAAAAATTCTTTCCTTCCTGAAAAAATGCCGTAAATCACAAACAAATGTTTTTGTTTTAACCTTGCGATTTCTTTATTATAAATTGTTTTACAATAAAACATTATTGGTACATCAAAACACCATTATTAAAGGATTAAAGAATCTTTATTTAAAGGCTAAAATTGAAATTGGAATCGGGCAGGTCGGGTTCATTTTTAGAAAGGATAAAACCCTCCTCAATATAAAAGGAACCTTTAAAATAAACGGTAGATATAAGATTGGTAGAGGATGTAGATTCAATATCGGAGAAAAGGCCCTTGTTACCTTTGGGGAAAAGGGACGTATTAATTGTAATTCCCTTTTTATCATAATGCACCGACTTAGTATTGGCAACAGAACGAATATTTCCTGGGGTTGTCAGTTTCTGGATGAAGATTTTCATGAACTATCTTTTGCAGGCAAGAAAAAATCTAAAAATCAAATTATAATTGGAAATGATGTGTGGATCGGTTGCTGTTCTTATATTTATAAGGGCACGGTAATCCCTGATGGGTGTGTTATTGCAGCAAATTCTGTTGTAAGAGATGTTTTTAAAGAAAAAAACTGCCTGATAGGAGGTCATCCTGCCAAAATTCTGAAGAGAAATGTTTCGAAGAAAGATAAGATAGAACTCTAAACCTTTGTATCCCTAAGTTATCCTTTTTCGAAAAAATATCTGAAAAAAGATAAAATTTCGATGACTGAGCCGTTCGTAAAAACTTATCCAGAAAAATTTTCTTAGCAGCTTAACCTGATTCTTGTCGAGAATTCGTTGCTCCCGGTGAAAAAACTGAAATAAGTAACCCCGCACATAATTGAATCCGCCAAGAATATAAGGTGGTTTGAGAAGATCATGAATAAATTTAATCATCAGATAACCCGGACTATAGCCAAGATTATACGCTCCTTTACCATGTTTAATTTTCCCCTTTAAAAGCGAACTCTTTCCTCCCACTTTCCTTGACATTTCATAGTTTACATCTCTAAATGCCTCAGTATCCCAACCTTTTTCCATAGCTATAATATTATCTGCACAATCCCAGCCAAGTTTCTCTCTTATCCCTCCCATTTCCTTCAGACATTGTCGATTATAAATTTTAAACTGGCCATGAGTATGCCAAAGCGGACTATATTCATAGATTTTGCTTTCTCCCTGATAATAAAAAGGAGTTCCTGAAACAATTCCGTATTTACAATTTGATTCTAATTTCGATGCAATTTTAGACATAAAATCTTCCCCAAAAGAAACATCAGCATCAAGCTTAACGATATAATCATAATCAATATTCTCTTTGTCCAACAATTCTTTTCCAAGCTTAAAAAGCTTAACAACGTGGCCCCCTACTAGATATTCAATTGAACTTTGATTTTTTAGATAGAGTATGTAAGAATGCTCTTGTTTAAATTCTTTAATAATAGCGGCAGTGTTATCAGTTGACATATCATCAACAACTACACACCTTACACATGGAATCTTCTGGTTAACCAAAGATTTAAGAGTACTGCCTATAGTTTTTTCTTCATTTTTTACCGGTATAACCACTATATAATTCATAACGCTCTGTTCAACTTTAATCTATTGACGATTTATAATTAGTGTCTGTCCATAAAGTCCGCTATCTGCGTTATGCTCGCCCCAAAAATGCTCATTTACATTAGTAAACTCCGCTTTTTGGGGCTTGTGCCTCCGCACGCTGTCACAAGCCTTGATATCGAACATTAGGGACAGACTCTTCTAATTAAAGTATATCTTAAGACATAATAAAAGAACCTCACATTTCCTATAAGGTATCTTTTCCACATTCTGCGGGGTTCAAGTAACAGCCTGAATAACCACTCCATATATATTTTTCTCATTAACAAAGGAGCTCTTGGTATTTCCCCGGCCAGAAAATCGAGAATTGCCCCTCCACAGATTATAATATCAACATTTTTGAGCTTCGTTTTGTTTAGGGAAGTCCATAATTCCTGTTTCGGCACTCCCATTCCAATAACCAGAATCTTCGCGCCGGAAGAATTTATTTCCTGTATGATTTCTTTTTCTTCCTTATCATCAAAATAGCCCGAGTGATAACCTAATACGGGTAAACCCGGAAACATTGACATTGTTCGTTCAGCAGCTTTGACGGATACCGATTCCTTTCCTCCAAAGAAATAAACGCCGGCATCACTTTTCGAAGAAATTTCCAATATTTCTGGTATTAAATCGGTACCGTTAAGGTTATCATGAAAGCGAATGGATGTAAAAAAGGAGGCAATTTTAAGACCAATACCATCATTTAAAAGCAGATCTGCCTCATTAACTGCCTGCAGGTATTCATGATTTTTTTGTGCTATATTGAAGCAATGTGCATTAATGAAAAATATAACCAGTCTCTCTTCCGAGTTAAGATAATGCTTACAGATCTGTAAGACTTCCTTCTTCCTCAATACATTCATTTTCAAGTTAAAAAAGGAGCTCTTTGACATCATATGTATAAATTTTAATAGGTCTATTTCTTATGTTCGAATGTGGGACATATACAATAAAAAAAACTATATCCGGGATACAAGCCTGAGGGCATAAATTTACAACAAAATCACTTCAGGAATTATCTTGACTAAACATTTGCATTAAAAAAAGAAATGGTCATTCTCACAACCATAGCAGTCTTATCGTCCGGTTGTTCGTATTTCAAATGACCAGACAAAAAAACCAAAAACACATTCTTTGGAGAAAAAATAAAATAAGAAAAAATTTATTTAGAGCAATAATTATATAACGAAGGAGAATTCTTTTTAAATTCAACCACAAAATCTTCCTTATTGTATTCTGAAATACCCTTAAGAAATCCTTTGCTCCAGAAGTAAAGCCCGGAAGTAAACAGTCCGATAGAAGATAAAAATCCAATAATATTTTTACTTCCGGAGGTAAACACCCTGTTCAGGATCCTGATCATTTTCAGGGATAGAAAAAATGGAAAGAAGAAATAGGCTAATATATTTTGGTAATAGATATTATCGTATGTCGACCTTCTGTATATGTAAATATATTTACCCAATAATACCTGGTTATTGAAATAATGCTGTTTTTCTTCCCTGAAAATATGTGAGACAGAGATATCCGGAATAAACATAATTTGTTCATATTTACTTACCTCCAGTCCGAATAATGTATCTTCTGACGCCCGGATAACAGGTATTCCTCCCACTTTTTGAAAAAGACTCTTATCACAAAAAAGATTGCAAAAAGGTAAAAACTTCTTTTTTCTGGGCTTCCCTGAATCAATATATTCATTAAACTCCAAATAATACTGAGCCTTTGCTATTTTTTTTGACTTTTGGAACTCAGGGATCCGGTAACTACCTCCTCCCACTTTAATCCCCGAATCATAATTTTTGATTATAGTTTCAACCCAATTCCCGGCAGGGACAGCATCTGAGTCAATAAAACATAATAGGTCTGTATTTGCATATTTAACACCTATATTTCGCTGAATAGCAGGCATAACCCTCACACCAGAGGTTAAAACAGTTATTTTACTGTTCTTTTTAAATTCATCTAACTGCTTTAAAGACTCCTCATTGTCAGAAGAATCGACAATAATTATTTTTTCAATACTATTATAAAAGCTTTGATTTTGTAGACCTTCAATAGTAAATCCAAGGGTCTTATGAGAATTATAAGTAGGAATTATAATTGTGGCCTTCGTTAATGTCACGTTCATATTTACTTAAGAAATTATTAAAACATCCGGTAATCGTTAATGTAATAAACGGAAATAAATAAATATTAGTTTCAGTATTAATCATAAATTCTGATTATTATCTTCCTTTATTCATACATAAGGCCTAAACGAGCAAGCGAGGGCGTCAAAAAAGTAATAATCTTTTTAAAAGAACTTACAACCTGAAAGTAAGCCAAAACTAAAAAACACTTATTAGTCCCCAGCAAATAGTTTGCGATAAACAAAAAACAACTGGAGGATTGGCACCTTTAAATAAAAGAGTTACATGTAAGTCAACCTCCGGGCTTTGAAGAACAATTGCTTCCATAGTCTGCTTTCAGATCCCAATATTCACCAATTTTATAATCAAAATCTGCGGGTTCAAACCTTGCCAATCCAGAAGCGGGATAATGTGTAAATTCTCCAAAAAATATTTCCTCATCACAATTGTAGAGATCAATTCTTACGAAATCGAAATCCTTTGAGATCTTTTCAGCTATTTTTATCATCTCATTCAATTTGGAAGGCTTGTTAATACTTGTGCTCACATTTTTGTAACCAGGCCTGTAGAAAGGCAACAAATTCCATTCGGTGTCATAATATCCTGACAGACTGGTCTGACCAAAGCGATTTAATGAAGCACGAATGAATTTACACTTCCCATGAAAACATGAAAACTTATAGTCTAATGGGAGTTCTCCGTTTTTGGTCTCCAGAAGTTTCTCCACAATAATCTTTCTTTTAATATTTTTATATGCCCATTCATTGGTATAAAAACCGTAATTGTTTTTCAGCCATATTTTACAATGCTTTATTATATCTTCCGGTGAAGCTTCCTTATTGTTTTTAATAATAAGATGCATCCGGCTACCGTGATTGGGTTTTATAACGTATTTTTCCGGCAATTCATCAAATGGAATTTCCTCGGGATTATCCGTTGCGTAATACAGGGGGATCAATAGTTTATTGGCTTCAGCTTCTCCAAGGAGGTTTTTCAGATGTGATCTTACCTTGTACTTATCGGCCGTTACAGTAAGAAGGGGGTTTCTGTCAAAAAGCTTTTTCCATATTATTTTTTCGTTATAGCTCTGGGGTGAGTCCAGGTTTAAATCATATAACAGCTTATCACGAAACTCCTTCTTAATTCTCTTGTAATTTTGAAGTTTATCAATGTATGTTTTAAAGTCTGAATAGTGATAATTAATGAACGGAGGCAGATAACTCATAAAAGTTTTTTTGTCTTTTATGTATTCAGCTCCCTGAGAAATGACCTTGATATTTGTATCGGAGGTCATATTAAGGTTACTTTTCTCCATTATTTTTTTTGAATTTTGTTTTGACCATAAGCAAATGATTTGCCTCTTTTTGTTAGTTCCCTAAATAGTGCCTGTCAATAGAGTCGAGAGTCTGGATCATAACCGAGTCCGCCAAATGGCGGTGAGCTCAGCGAAGCTAATGTTCGAGATCAAGCCTGCCCCCGTTCTTTTACAGGGTCGCGCAAAAATTTTCATAGGATAACATCTTGTTCTATTATGTTTCTCGTCCCGTCCCGGCAGTGCCACCGGGATATAAGTCATCAAATATTTTTTTCATACTTTCTCCCCAAATATCCCAGTTTAATCGACTTTCATAATATTTTCGGCTCGACTTAATTAAACTGTAATATTTTTCATCCGAATTAAATATGTCTATTATCATATCACCATAAGCAATGAAATCTGATTCGTATCTCAGCGCATAGCCATTGATGCCGTCTTTTACAACTTCAGTCACACCACCTGTATCTCTGGTAATAACCGGTAAGCCATAAGCTGAGGACTCGTTAAATGCTATGGCCACACATTCTGCCCGTGTCGGAAGCAACATAAAATCAGAATTGAGCATAATTTTATCGAAATGCTCAATTCCCTCTTTTGTGTTTTTATCCACATAATGTATGAGCTCCACATCTTCGTCTATAAATTCCTCAGGAGGTGAACAACCAATCGCCACCAGTTTTACAGCTATGCCTTTAGACCGGATATAGGTCATGGTTCTATAAGCAATATCATATCCCTTCCTGTACCATTCCTGGCCTATGAAAAGTAAACGGCATATATCTGTTTTATTCTTGTTTGATATTATTTCCCAGTCAGGGACTTTATCTATATTAGCTCCCCTGGGCCTGATAAATATCTGTTCCGGAGAATAATGATAGTCGTTAATTACTGAAGAAGCGGCCCACTGCGAGGTGCAAATAATAATAGAGGCATTTTTAATGGCTTTTTGTTCAATAATGTTACTTTCCTTTATAGAAAAACCGAATATATTAGAATATTCCGGATAGTAATTATGAACTAATTTGAAAGTGGCATCCGTCGAATATATTAATGGTATTTTCGTTTTAAGATAAGCTATTTCGCAGGATGATTTATCTGCATAAACAAAATCATAATCTCCTTGTTTAAGCTTTTTAGAAAAAATTCTTGCATATACTTTTGCAATAAGGATACTATGGTCTGCATTATATTTTTTTTTTGAAATCCGTTTTAATATGCGAGAGGCTTTAATGATAATCGTTATTATAATGCTATTAACCGGCCCAAGATGATGTATTTCTCCGCAGTGTTTTTCAAGAGCAATTGACTGATAATAATAAACACCGGAAGACTCTTTTTTATCCGCAGGATTTTTAGATGTAAGATAGGCAATTTTGTATTGCATTATTTATTATTTGATGCGCCGAATATTAAAAGATATTTTCCATATACTAACCATTAAAAGAACTAACCAGAGTGTTTATGAACTCCAAAAATACCGAGGAACTTCCATTTAAAAAAACCTCCCGTATATTTAAAATACTTTTTTGCAAGTTCGAAAAAAGCCAGGGGAGATTGGGCATGTTTGCGATAAAAAAGAATGTCTTTTTTAATATTAAAATTAGATTTAATATCTGTTAAGGACCTGTATAATAGCTTTATACTTCCTCCGTGTATTAAACCGGTATTGCTGATATCATTATATATTATCATTTCAGGATCTACAAGAAGTCTAAATCCCGCCTTTTTTGCCCGGAAGGTAAAATCGCTGTCCCCGTGATACTGGGGGAATTTTTTTTCATCAAGATATCCGATCGTTTTATAAACATCTGCCGGGATAAGTGTTCCCATACCCGGAAACCAGTCAACATCAACAATCTTATGGTAAATATCTCCGTCCTTTTCCTTTTCTGCGAAATTTTTTCGCCTGCCGTTCCGCGGATTAAAAACTCCTCCCATACCCCAGATAATATCCGAATTAATCACAAATATTTTGGACCCGATAATTGTGTTATTATCTGAATGTTTCATATGATGAAATATACGCGAAAAATAATTTTGATCTGCTTCAATATCATTATTCCACCATAGGATGAAATCCGTTTCAAATTCTTCAATAGCATAGCTGGAAGCAACATTTATACCTCCACTCCACCAAAGATTACCATCCCCTTTAAGGATAACAACTTCAGGATAATGTTCTTTAACCCATCCGGATGTTCCATCTTTTGAATTATCATCGCTGATAATTATTCTAACCTGATCCCCTGCATCATTGTAATGTTCCAGAAGTGTTTTCAGATTTTTAAGGCATTTTTTTGTGTAATCCAAGCCATTAAAAACCGGAATAAGTATAGCAAGCTTTTGATGATTTTTACTCATTCTTTTCCTCTGTTTGAACAACTCAAATATAAAACAATAATATCAACTTTATTTCCACTCTACTCTATCGACAGACTTTTTAGTGTCTGAAAAATTCGGATATTATTTATATTGTTTATAAATAACTCCATTCATCCAACATAAAATCACTTTCGACGTAATAAATATTAGTTTTGTCAAAATTATTTTTAATACTTTTAATTTGACTATTTATGAGAAAGGTTTGTGCTGAATTATTTACCTTTTTGTTTTTAATCATATTTCCTTACAACATTATAGCCCAGTTACATACGATTTACGACCGTGATCTTTTATCCCGCTTTGAGGAAGGAAAAAAATCGTATAATGTTCCGGACATAACTCATAAGGAATATTCATCAGTGATTTATATAGATCCGTCAAAATCCACGAATGGTAATGGCACTATTGATAGTCCTTTGAATACCTGGCCTTCTGAGCTCAATAGCAATACTGCTTATTTACAAAAAAGCGGAACAAAATATGACAAAGATATAAATAAACAATCAAATGATTACATCTTAATTGGTGCTTACGGAAAAGGGGAAAGGCCAATAATTGCCAGCAGCCTGATTTTAACCGGTAAAGAAACTGTAGTGAGGGAAATAAGTATTCCGGATAACGAACTTAGAATAGGGAAATGGCCATATACAGATGTGGAAAATTGCTGGGTATATGATTGTGAAATTAAAGCACTATCTGTATTTACTTCTGAGACAAAAATAATCGGAAATATAATTCATAATTCTGGTACCGATGGTCTATGGACCTCCGGTTCCACTTTTGGGAATTATAACAGAAATATTGAGATTGCCTACAACCACATTTATGATGTAAACATGCATTGGTACCCTGGTGCAACAGAATCAGAAGCTCCGGGGGATGGCATTCAGGCAGAAGCTTCAGGATTTATCCATATACACCACAACCTCATTGACCGTACTTCTACCGGCTCCAAATTTTGTATTATCATAGGTCATCAGGATGCAGCTCCTCTGGATGCACTGGTGGAACATAATGTTCTGTACAGCCCGAAGAAAACTGAAAACGAAGGTGCTTTTATTTACATTAAAGATAACGTCGATGCAGTCATCAGGTATAATAAATTTATCGATATAGAAAATGATGGTCTGATAGCCATTTGGGCATATGTGCCAACAGAAATTTACGGAAACCTCATGGTAGGAGTAAAAAGAGATTTCCCCCCCAAAGCCAGGGCTTATCATAACACCTGTGTAAATGTCGCTAAACCTTTTGCTCATGTCGAATTTATTGAAAACAACATTCTTACTACGGAAACATCCGGCACAAAAGGAAATAATATGTATATCGATAAAGCTGGTTTAACGAATTTATTTGTAGACCCGCATAATGGGGATTTCAGGTTAAAAAAAGGAAGCCCTGCAATCGGGGCTGGAAATTTCATCAAAAATTGGGAGAAAGATATGCACGGGGTATCAGTCAGCAACAAAAGAATTGACATGGGTGCCTTTGTATATTCCGATGATTCTGCTAACTCTGATGACTCTGATAATCCTGTTGACTCTGATGGTTCTGACGATTCTGAGGGTTCTGAGGGTTCTGACGAATCTGAGGGTTCTGATAGTTCTGAAGATGTTTATTCGAACAGCGCTCCAATAGCCAGGGCAGGAAATGATCAGGTAGTTTCATCCGGCAGCACTGTCAGTCTCGACGCATCGGGCTCTTCTGATCCTGATAATGATGAGCTTTCATTCAGGTGGACTACTGATGATACCCGGATTGTGTTTTCAGATCCATATAATCCGGTAACCAATTTTTATGCACCTGTAGTGTCGGAACCAACAGTATTTAGTATAACATTGCAAGTCACTGATCCGGGAAATGCCTCCTCCAGGGATAAAGTCATGGTAACTATACAACCTGAACTTTTTTTTAGGGAAGGAAAGAAGCTTAATATCGCCAGAGTTATAGCCAGTGACCATGATGGGAATCTTCCGGAAAACACTGTGGATGGAGATATGTCCACTCGTTGGTCTGCGGAAGGAAATCAATGGATTAAATACAATCTTACGGCCGACTCAGTTTATTACATAAAAACAGCATGGTATAAAGGAGATCAACGGATAAACAATTTCGATGTCGAAGTTTCGGAGGATAATATAACCTGGAAAACTGCACTGTCCGATGCTGCTACCAGCGGAAAAACAGAATCTTTTCAGACCTTTAGGTTCGAAGAATCTAAAGCAAACTATTTAAGGATAAAAGCAAATGGAAATACACAAAACGACTGGAACTCCCTTCTTGAAATTGAAGTATATGGAGTGCCTTCGCAAAAAAATAATAACATTCCTGAAACTGTTCCTGAAGATATAATCATTTACCCTAACCCTGCTTATAATAGTATTACTATTGATCTCTCAAATATTGAACATCATGAATCCATGATTCATATAGTGAGCCTTAATGGTCAAATTGTGGCCTCGCATTACATTGATGAAATTAATTCAACAATTAACCTGGACATCTCTTCACTCAAATCAGGAATTTATTTGTTGAGATTATTGGATTATGATAATGACTCTCTCATTACAAAACGTTTTGTTAAAAGGTAATTTTATTTGAATTATACCTAAGAAATTCTCATTTTTGCTTTTTAAATGAGGAAATTTGTTCATGAGTCTTAAGATTAAGAATTCCTAATAAACGAAAGTTTTATATTATTCTTATTCAATATTCATTTGTGCAAAACGTTTATTAAAAATCATTTGCTTAAATATTAAAATATTACCCAACAAGAATAAATGAATATGAGAAAGAAAATCATTAACCTTTTTCTTAGTGTACTTATAGTTGTCTTAGTGAATTTTAGTGCAGATGCGTATACACAAAATAATGTGAAAATAATCGCAGAAACAGATTTGGGCGGGGATTCAGATGATCAGGCTACCTTAGTACGTTTTTTATTGTATGCTAATCAGTTAGATATAAAAGGGATAATTCTTAGCAGAAGTAATGCTGAATTTCAAAATGATCCGGTAGCCAAAAACCCTTCAGGAGCTTCAACTACCCTTGAAATGGCACATGATTACCTCTCGGCTTATGGTCGAATACACAATAATTTGGTGGCTCATGATCCTGCCTATCCTTCGGAGTACGAATTGAAAAACATTACCGTCTATGGTCACGCCGATAACGGGGAGGCAGGTAAAAACCACATTATCAAAGTATTAAAGGAGAATTCCGGCATAATCTGGTATACTAACTGGGGAAGTAATGACGGAAGTCAAAGCAGTTTGGACAAAGCCCTGGATGCCATACAGGCTGGCGAAGTGCAGGGGTTGAATTATAATGATGTTGTTTCCCGCCTTTATTATGTAGGCGTATATAAGCAAAATCATATCGCTGATCACAGAGATAACCTTACTTATTACATGGACACCTTTTTCCCCAATATGGATGGAGGCAGATGGTATCATCGGTGGAATGCCATTACCAATATTGAAGATTGGATCAGCAACAATGCGACTAGTACTCTCTGCCGGGATTATTATACAGGGGCAAAAGAATCTGACACCCAGTCATGGACACATCTCATACAAAATGGTCTTAATAGCCCGGCAAAACCGGAATGGGGAGGATGGGCCGGCCGCTATAGTTACAATTCCTCATATGGTATATTATGGAATGACCAGCAAGACTATTACAATGGAAGCCGACACAGAGATAATACTCTCATCCGATGGAGCATTCCTAATAATGCAACTCAATCAGAACAAATACAGGACGATTTTAAAGCAAGAATTCTTTGGGCCCAAACATCATCCTATGGAAAAGCTAATCATCATCCTAACGCAATTGTAAATAATCACAATAGCAATGAGGCTTTTGTAATCAATCTTGAACCTGGCTCCACTATTCAATTGAATGCTTCGGGTTCATCAGATCCTGATGGGGATAACTTAGGGTTTAAATGGGATTATTATAAAGAAGTAAGCAATTATGATAACCTGAACTTATCATCCACCTCAGAAAATATTATTAATATCAGTGCCCCTTCAGATTTTACAAAAGGCAAACAGGCGCACATCATACTTCATGTTTATGATAATGGTACACCGAGACTCACTTCGTATAAAAGAATTATAATAAATAGCGGTGAACAGGCGGCTCAAAATGATTACCTCACAATTAGCCCGGATAATCATACTGTAGATGCCAAGGTTAACCAGGTGACAACAAATATTTCCTCTAATATATCCTGGTCTGCATCCAGCAATGTTACATGGATAAGCCCAAGTCCTGAAAGTGGAAGTCAAAATGCATCCTTGACAATTAACATACAGGAAAATACAGGAAGTGACCAGAGAAACGGAACCATTACCATCAGTAGTTCAATCGGTAATAAAGAAATTACAATTGTACAGGAAGCCCCTCAGAGTCAATTTTTCAGCGTAAGCCCTCTGAACCACAGTGTTGGCCCCGATGCTTCCAGCCTTACTTCTGAAATAAACGCAAATGTTTCATGGACTGCCTCAAGCAATGCGGATTGGTTCAGTTTCAGTCCTGAAAGTGGAAGTCAAAATGCATCCTTGACAATTAACATACAGGAAAATACAGGAAGTGACCAGAGAAACGGAACCATTACCATCAGTAGTTCAATCGGTAATAAAGAAATTACAATTGTACAGGAAGCCCCTCAGAGTCAATTTTTCAGCGTAAGCCCTCTGAACCACAGTGTTGGCCCCGATGCTTCCAGCCTTACTTCTGAAATAAACGCAAATGTTTCATGGACTGCCTCAAGCAATGCGGATTGGTTCAGTTTCAGTCCTGAAAGTGGAAGTCAAAATGCATCCTTGACAATTAACATACAGGAAAATACAGGAAGTGACCAGAGAAACGGAACCATTACCATCAGTAGTTCAATCGGTAATAAAGAAATTACAATTGTACAGGAAGCCCCTCAGAGTCAATTTTTCAGCGTAAGCCCTCTGAACCACAGTGTTGGCCCCGATGCTTCCAGCCTTACTTCTGAAATAAACGCAAATGTTTCATGGACTGCCTCAAGCAGCGCTGATTGGATCAGTTTCAGTCCTCAAAGCGGCAATGAAAGCAAAACCCTTTCTATACTGGCAGATGCAAATACCACGCCCGGGAACAGAACAGGAATCATTGTTATAAAAACTTCCCTCGGGCAAAAGGAGATAACCATTTTACAGGAAGCCCGGAAACAACAAAACTCTACAACGGTCGAAATTATACAGCCAACCGGATATCAAATAGCAATCCTGGAAAGTGGTGTAGAATACTATATAGACAGAAAATATAAAATAGTTTCCACTCCCGCTGAATTGGATAAGGAGTTATTGATAAGAACTTCCAATAATAATAAAGATAATAAATCAGATCATTACATAAGTTTTAAGGTGCAAAATCCTGTTGATATTTATGTAGCTTATGACTCAAGAGCTACCAGCTTGCCTCTTTGGCTCAGTGACTGGGAAAAACAGGATGATTACCTGGGAGTAACAGATGAGGTTAATTATCTCGATCTTTACAAAAAAACCTTTCCAGCCGGTGAAATTTCCCTGTCCGGTAATAAGGCCGATAATGCAGAAAATGTGAAAGCAAATTATGTGATAATTCTGAAAGAACATTTATCTACTGATACTACTGTTCCCACTGAGAAACTAAAGCTTTATCCGAATCCCCTAAAAAGAGGTGAAAAAATAAATATTCTGATGCCCGGAGCTGAGGGCCTGGTAGAAATTTACACGATAAATGGTAAATTAATCTTACAGGAATACCTTATTGACCAATTGGAATTATGCAGCTCTGCACTTGCTAAAGGAATCTATTTAGTCAAATTTAAAGGCTCGGTAAATCAAATTTACGAGAAATTAATCATTCAATAGATTCCTGTAGCAATCATTTTTATTCATCAATGCAAGAAGCAGGTTCGATTAAATCAGTGAGTCTCGCAGCAGAAAGACTGTCCATATGAGTATTATCAAGGAAGTGCTCATCTTCCCATACCATATGGGTTGCATCTCTAAAATGATGCCCCCGGGAAGAAAGGATCCTGTCTACTTTATTGTTATGAATATTTATTTCTGCATTATACACCGAATCAATGAGTCCTTCTCTTAAAGGTGATTGCAAGTAATACATGGTGATATTATTCTTCTCAAAAAGTAAGGCGAGGCTGTCCAGATATTCATAACTTAAAGCTTCAATCTGATCAAAATAAAGCTTTTCATTATATCGTTCTTCAGGAATTTCAAAACCTTCCTTCTTTAAATATACACCACCGTGCTCATCAAAAGCCAAGGAACTTAAAGTCGAATGGGAGTCGAAGTTCTCATAATTTTCATAGGTTCTCTGTATATAATAATTGAGATCTAAATTTAATATATAATAAAAGAAATATTTATATTTTCGATAATGAAGAAAATCAATTAGTTCATTGGGCTCAAATTTTGGGTTGTCAGCATTTACATAATAAAAATCCTGAATGTTACCTACATAAATAACCTTTTCGGGCTTGTAAAATTCTGTTAATATTTTGGAAAAATGATATACATCATAGACTGTCATTCCCCAGGATGAGGTATTAAAAAAAGATTCTTCCTCAAAATTTTGAACCACCACGGGAGATATCAAATTATTAAAAGTCATTGATGAACCGATACCAAGTATTTTAACAGGAGATTTCGGCAATACCCTAAGTTTTTCATTGAATGAATAACTGGTGGTTAATTTGGGCGCTGCAAAATGTTTTCCGGCAATAAGAACTACAGCGGTTGTAAATAAAAATATACCAAGAAAAAAATATTGAACTTTTTTTAAATACGCCTTCATATTAACATCAACTAAAATTGAAAATATATAAAATCCTGAGGTTCATTTTTAAATAGAAAAATAGCTATGATCAACACGTAATAAATTGACCATCGTAAATAGGAAGGTATCTTATTCTCTTCAAACTCAAGGGCATGTTGTTTATCTCTCTGAAACCACTCCACAATCAGTAAAACGAAAATAAACAGGAATAATTTTTTTGGGATAAAGGAAATATCCTCGAAAAAAGGGCCCTGAAAAATCCGGACCAGATAGTCAAAAGCTTCTGCGACATTGGCAGCCCTGAAGAAAATCCATGCCAGGGTGGTAAGTCCAAAGGTAATAACGATGTTGAAAATTTCCCTGAATGAGGGAAATAACCGACCCTCAGCGGCTGTATCGGTATTTTTTCTGTTAAGCTTAAAAATCATCAAAGGAAGGAAATAAAGAGCATTAAGGGCACCCCAAACAATAAAAGTCCAATTTGCACCATGCCAAAAGCCGCTTACAATAAATATAATAAATACATTCCGAATGCTTTTTTCAAGGCTGACTCTGCTTCCTCCCAAAGGTATATAGAGGTAATCTCTGAACCAGGTAGAAAGTGAAATATGCCATCTTCTCCAAAATTCTGCAATGTCCCTTGAGAAATAGGGGTAAGCAAAATTCTGCATTAAATTAAATCCAAACAGGCGGGCAGTACCTATAGCTATATCAGAATACCCTGAAAAATCACCATAAATCTGGAAAGCAAATAAAACTGCTCCAAGAATTAATATTACACTATGGTGAGATTCATAATTACTGAATATATCATTTACTAATGGAGCACAATTATCAGCAATCACAATTTTTTTAAATAACCCCCATAGGATTTGACGGGAGCCATCCACTGCTTTGGCATAATCAAAGCTTCGCTTTTTGTAAAACTGAGGCAACAGATTAGCAGCCCGTTCGATAGGGCCTGCTACGAGCTGAGGAAAAAAACTTACAAAAGCAAAAAATGCAACCATGTCTTTCGTGGGTTTCATTTTTCTTCTGTAGACATCAATTGAGTAACTTAAGGTCTGAAAAGTATAAAAACTTATACCTACAGGAAGGACTACCTTCAGAGTGAAAGGATCAAACTCCTGACCAAAAAGCCTAAAAGCGGATATGAAGCTGTCCACAAAGAAATTGAAATACTTGAAAAAACCAAGAAAACCTAAATTTACAAGCAGGCTTATAATTAATAATAACTTACGTCTTTTTTGAGAAAAATCCTTTTCCAAACCCAGCCCCACAAAATAATCGACCAGAGAACTAAAAATAATCAAAGATAAAAACCGCCAATCCCACCAACCATAAAAAAAATAGCTGGCAATGATCAAAAAGACATTTTGTATTTTCAGGTTTTTATTGACTACAAACCAGTATATGATAAAAACGGTTGGTAGAAATATTGCAAATTCCAACGAATTAAAAATCATGATCTACAGTTTTTCTAATATTTTAACCGCTGCGCTTTCACCTGCAAGAAAAGACTCGTCAGACCAGGCATATGACCATTCTGCAAATCTTCCACCAAAATGAATATCGTTTTCGAGTAAAAAATCGTGTAGAATATCTACGGCTGGTAAACGATCATTATCAAAAATAATTTGAGCATAAGGTGAAACCCATGCATTACTTATCAGAATTTCATCATTTACCCTGAGAATACCAGCCTTAATCATTTCATCCCTTATTATAGGAATAAATTCTTCCGGTTTTTTTGTTAATGGTTTATACTTATCAGAAAAATAAATTTCCACCTGAAGGCTTGTGGTCCCCTCCGGAGCTGAATATGGAGAAAACATGCTCGGAAAACTCAGTCTGGTGGTATGAAAATCTTCATCATAGAAATAGATCCAGTGATTTTCACTCACTTCAGGGCGATTGACGCCAAAGTTCACGATCACACATTGCGTCCACGCAAGTTTATTTGCTGCTTCCTTAATATCTATTGGAGCATCCTCCATAAAGGAAATGATTTTATTCAGTGGCAGGGAGGAAAAAGCATAGTCATAATTTATTTTTTTTCCATTAGTGAAACTTATCTCTTTATTTTTCAAATTTATACGATTGATTTCATGCCGGTAATGAATATCAAATGTTTGTTCTATGCCTTTCATAAAGGATACATATCCGCCATGGTTAGGATACCGAAATCCTTTGATATAATGTACATCCGATTGCACTGGAGACAACATTCCGTATATTACTTCCGAAAGTTTTGGCTGATAAAGTCGTGGCCCCAACCAATCGGTCGTTAAATTTATTGCCTCTGTTGTATGAAACTTACGGGTATACTTCATCGGGAAATTATCTGCGAAAGTCTTCCCGTAGCTGGCATATAACCAATCCTGATAATTATTTATTTCTTTTTTACCCGTGGCAGCCAATTCAATCATTTCTGAAAGAATCAGAGTATTCAGCTCGGGAGGTAAACCGTGAAGATTTACCTGAGCCGGATGGGTTATCCATTTGCCTTTCCAATAATTACTGGGATTAGCCTTAAATTCATAATAATCATTATTAAGATTTTGGGCGAAAATACTTTTGGCCCTCTCACTTTTTGTAAATGAAATATGAGGACCGTCATCAAATACCCACTTATTATCGAATACATAGGAAGAACAATGTCCTCCATAATGATCTTCCTTTTCGAATATAACAGCTTGTTTATTTTCTTCCTTAAGTTTATTCGCTGCCCCATAACCTGCCATTCCTGCACCAAAGATTACAATATTTTTCATAAGTCCATAATTTTAATAAGTATTCCTCCACCATTCAATGGTTTCCTTCAGACCCTCTTCCAGTGAATAATGACTTGTATAACCGAGTTCATTTAACATCTTTGCATTATCTGCAAAAACCACTTTATTAGGAGGATTTTCATTTTTCTGAAATTCAAGCAACTCTGGCCTTCCAATCATATCACCAATTAACTGTGCAATATAGCCCAGATTAACAGGTTCGCCGGAGGCAATATTTAAAACTCCCTGAATATCAGAAAAAATAAGTTTCGATAAACTGTTTGCAACATCCCTTATATAAAAATAATCACGATATAAGTTGCCACTTCTTATAACAGCATTTTTTCCTTCAAGAAGAGATGTGATAATATGAGGAACAAGTCTCTGTTTATTTTCGTATGGCCCATAAAGAAAAAAAAGACGTGGCCAGGCAAGTTCAACTTCATTGGAAGATAAAAAGCTTTCACTGAATTTACGCAAAATGTTCTTATTAGCTCCATAAAGGGTCTGATAGCTTTCCTTTGTATAATCCTCCCGGCAATATGCAGCAGACCAGTCATACTCAACCCCCGAACCGGTTATTACTGCACGCTTCCCCCCATAACGGGCAAATAGCTTTACAAGAGCCATGCTCGCTGTTAACCAGTCGAAATCGGACTGAAGATTATAATTGCTTGGAACCATACCCCATGCCATATGCATCAAATGCGTGGGCTTGAAATCTTTTATTATTTTTTCCAGCTTTTCTGCATCAAAAATATTGCATTGAGCCCACTGAATATTTCTTTCGCTATCCAGATCTTCCTCGATAGTAAGAGAAAGGATTTCCGTATTATGTTTTTTTAAAACAGGGATTAAGTTTCTCCCGAGAAATCCGGTGGCACCGGTTAGTAATAATCTGTCTGTCATATAAAAACTGTTTAAAAAGGAGAATCAAAAACGTCTATTCCAGGCAAGTTTGCGTCTTTATCAGAAATAACCGGATAAGAATCAGGCCAGTTAAATTCAATACTGTCCCAGCGTATGCCTGCATCCGATTCCGGAGAATATCTCTTCGAATTAAAAGAAATAAATACGGCCTCTTTACTAAAGGTATAAAAACCATGAGCAAATCCCTCCGGGACGTACACCAACTCCGGATTTTCAGAATTGATCTCCAGGGCGAAAACTTTTTTATAGGTTTCGCTGTTTTTTCTAAGATCAACAACAACATCCAATATTCTTCCTGAGACGCATGTCACCAGCTTAATATGAGCATGCGGAGGGGTCTGAAAATGCAATCCACGTAATACCCCTTTTCCTGAAACTGAATAGTATGATTCTTCAAATTTTCCATTAAAGCCGGATTCTTCAAGAAAAGGTTCATGAAAAAGCTTGATAAAACTACCCCGATCATCAATAAAAGCTCTTGGCTTCAAACGATAGCATCCTGAAAGAGGGGTTTCAATAAACTCAAACATACTCATAAAAAGTTTTTTTTACCTGCTCAATAAGCTGTAAAAGATCAACAGTATTGTTTTATGGAGAATTTCCATGAATAAAAACGGAGTATTATCAGTTCGAACTGTCGTTAATATACTGTTCGATCTGATTATTCGTAAACTTAAACATATCATTTCCCTCATAATTATGCTTATACCATTCAACCGTATGCTTAACAGTTAAGGAAAAATCCCATACAGGTTGCCATTCAAGGATATGGTAAGCTTTATCAATAGAGAGATTCAGCAGAGAAGCTTCATGGAATGACTCAATTTTATCATGAGACCAACTACCACGTTTCCAGTTTTTCAAAATTTCCTCAACCAGTATTTCTACTTTTTTATTCGAGGAAATCATCGGACCAAAATTATAAGCATCAGTGAAAATCTCTGAGTCATTATCGTCATCAAGCAGTTTTGAGCCCAGCAGCAAATAACCACCGAGAGGTTCCAACACATGCTGCCAGGGTCTAGTGGCATAAGGATTCCTCACAAAAATATCTTTTTCGTTCTGCAATGAGCGGATACAATCCGGAACGATCCTGTCTGTAGCCCAATCCCCCCCTCCAATTACATTTCCCGCTCTTGCCGAAGCAAGCTTTACCTTATAATTGTTCACCGCACTTTTACTGAAAAATGAATTCCGGTAAGACGAAATTACAATTTCTGCTGCCCCTTTGCTGGCTGAATATGGATCATGCCCTCCCACGGGATCATTTTCCCTGTAACCGTAAAGCCACTCCTGGTTTTCATAACTTTTATCCGAGGTAATACAAATAACTGAAGCCTCCAGACCTGTCTCTCTTAATGCATCTAGTAAATTTACCGTCCCCATAACATTCACATCAAATGTTTCACGCGGCGTTTTATAAGATTCCCTTACAAGCGGCTGGGCGGCAAGATGAAAAATTATATCAGGCCTGAAATCCTGTAAACTATTCCTGATATCTTCATAGGATCTTACATCTTTAAGATCCTGCTGCAAATGACCTGAAAGTCCGAGGGTTTGATACATGGAAGGAACTGTTGGAGGCTCAAGGGAATACCCCCTAACTTCAGCTCCCAGCTTGAGCAACCACATAGTGATCCAACTTCCTTTGAATCCGGTATTTCCAGTTACCAGAACTTTTTTGTCATTGTAAGTTGTTAACGATTGTAACATAGTGGCAATTAGTTATTTTACCAAATTTTCCAGGGAGCATCACCCTTCTCCCATAAATCTTCAAGCAGGTTTTTATCTCTCAAAGTATCCATAGGTTGCCAAAAGTCAGTATGTTTAAAAGAATAAAGGTTTCCATCTGCCGCCAGATTTTCCAGGGGGCCTTTTTCAAAAACCGTGTTATCCCCTTCAATATAATCAATTACTTTAGGCTCAAGTACAAAAAATCCTCCATTTATCCAGGCAGAACCATCAGAATCTCCCTGTGGTTTCTCTTTAAAATATTTAACTTGAGTTTCTTTCCCACGAAGCGTGAAGATACCGAAACGCCCTGGCTGTCTGACAGCAGCAAGCGTAGCAAGTTTCCCATGATTTTTATGAAACATGATAAGACTATTTATATCAACATTGCTTAGACCATCTCCGTAGGTAAGACAAAAAGTCTCGTCACCAATATAATCCTTTACACGTTTTAATCGCCCACCTGTCATAGTATTACCACCCGTGTCTACCATGGTCACTTTCCACGGGTCGGAATTCATGTTGTGAACTTCCATGTTGTTGGTTTTCATATCAATGGTTATATCCGAATTATAAAGAAAATAATTTGAAAAGAAGCTTTTGATTACTTCTCCTTTATAACCACAACAAATGATAAATTCATTGATTCCAAAAGTAGAATAATACTTCATGATATGCCAAATAATGGGCTTTCCTCCAATTTCAACCATTGGCTTTGGCCTGACTCCGCTCTCCTCACTAATGCGAGTTCCGAAACCTCCAGCCAGAATAACAGCTTTCATAACAAATATCAGTTTTTTTATAAATAATTAAAGATTAATCTTCACTCTAAAAACCAAAGATAAGTGAATAATATTAACACAACTCCACGTTCATACTGAATTTGATAATAATTGAAGTCCAATACATGAAAAGGGAGTATCACATGATTAAGTGTGTCTGTCCATAATGTCCGATTTACTCAGTGAGACTATGATTTTGGTTTTCAAAATCATTTAGCCGAACTGATCCCGAACTTTATGATCCAGACACCTGACTATATTGACAGACTCTATTTATATTTGTTGAAAAATCAAATGCCGGCTTTTTATCATAAGTATCCATATGCTATCTAGCCCATAATAAAAATCTTATGTTCAAAAAACTCTTAATAACAGTTCTAATTCTGGTATTCGTATATTTTTCAGCGCTACTCGTATTTCGTCATTATAAAGATGATTTAATCGATCATTTGTCGCAATCAAGGCCGGTTGAAGCAAACTATCTGATCGTAGAGGGATGGATATCAGATGAATCTATTGCTGACGCAGTGAAAGAATTCCGGGATAAAGACTATTATAAATTGATTACAACAGGTGGCCCCCTTGAAACTCATTACACCTTGTTTGTTGAAGGATTTTTAGAATTTGACTTTTCAGAAAATGAAATTTTTCTTTTTCCCGGCGATACAATAAGCATTAATCTAAGAGGCTCTCCATACAATAACATTTACCCTGAGTTTTTACTTTATTTAAATGAGATTAAAGTTCTGGATAATTCAGTTAATGAAAAATGGGAAGAATACCACTACATTGTTGATTCTCCAACAAGAATTGAAAATATAACCCTGTCTTATGAAAATGATGGTTATTCGGATAAAGATGACAGAAATCTTTCTATAAAATCGTTGAGGATTAATGATAGCATAATACCTCCACGTTCAGAAAATATATATTTTTTTTACGATTATGATATTAACAGAATGAATCCATGGAGTACCGATATTCACTCCTTTGCTGAATTGTGCGCAAAAAAATTAATGTCATATGAAAAGCTTTCTCCGGATAGCATTATAATTCTCCCGGCTCCACAAAGTAATTTGAACAGAACTTATAATAGTGCTTTGAGTGTAAAAGACTGGATTGACTCTGAAAAACTGAAAAGAAATTCTTTCAATGTCCTTTCTGAAGGAATTCATTGCCGCAGAACCTGGGTCATATATAAAATGACATTAAGTAATCAATCTGAAAATATCGGCATTATTTCCAATTACGAACTTCATTCAGTAAAAAATACCCCAGAGATTGATAATATTTCCCTTCTGGAAGAACTAACGGGTATGATTTATTATAAATATTTGTTTAAAAACTGGATTAATATAAAAGCCCGGATCATGCCTGACAAGAAAAAGCCTGAAGATCAAAAAAGACATCTTAATTTATATGATTAAATATTCTGGCACAATGCAATTTTTCAGAATTAAACGGGAACTAATTTTTTACCTTAAGAACTGAGAGAAGCATATATATCCTTAAGGTCCAAACTTGTTTTGTCCCATGAATAATTATCCCAGGCAAATTTTTTAATATCTTTTTCTATTTGATTCTTATTTTTTTCAAATAAAACTATAGATTCTTTCATCTTATCTTTAAGACTATCAATATCTGATACCTTAAAAAGAAGACCCGTTTTCCCGGGAATAAGATCATCTGCAAACCCTCCGATATTAGGAACAATGACCGGAACCCCATGGGCATATGACATGAACATTACACCACTTTGGCTTGCTTCCTGATAAGGCATTACCGTAACATCTGAGGCATAAAAATAATGGGATACTTCATCATCCGGTATAAAACCCAATTTCTTTATATGCTTTTCACTGGCAAAATGGGATAACAATTGCATACATTCATCCCGAAAAGGGTCCCATATTTTACCCGCAATCAATAAACTTATATTTTTTTGACTTTTTTCTAACTGATGAAATGCATCCAAAAGCAGATCAATTCCTTTATAGGGTTTGATATACCCGAAAAATAAAAAAACGTGATCGGATTTGTCTATGCCAATCTTAGATCTTGATTCTTCCTGTGTATAATGATGCTTAATTTCATAAACACCGTGTTTCACTATTTTAATTTTATCGGCTGAAATGCTAAATTCATTGACAATCCTTTGCTTTAAATAACTGGTGTGTACTATGACAATATTACAAATACGGTAAACAATGAAAAATAATATACGGTTTACAAAATTTTCCCGGTCGTGGGGAAGAGCATCATGAGCTGTGTAAATCAATTTCTGTCCGGTTAAACGCAAAATTGAATGAAAAACGATACCATCCAGAAAACTGAATCGTATCCATTGGATATGAACGGCGTCTGGTTTCGCTTTTTTAAGGTAGTTTATAAGCCTTACATAGTATAAAATTATCCTTCGTATTTTTTCAAAAAATCCTGCATCTTCATCATGAGATCCTCTAAGATTTTCGTAGTGAATACCAGCATCAAACTCGTCTTTTGAATAAAGATCAGAAGCAATAAAGTCTAACCTGTCCACAACTCCTGCCAGGCTGTTAACCAGATTCCTGATGTAATCCTTTTGAAAGCCGTTTGCTATTATTACTATGTGCATTTTCTTTACAAGGTTTAGAAAGGTGTTTCGCTGAAGCCATAAGGAATCCGTATCTTCCAGAAGAATGAAACATACAGTGAAGATTTGGAAATTTTTATCAGGATTTCGCAAATATTCGTTTCAAACGATTTTTTTCATGCTTTTCCAAATATCTGTACTCGGAATATACAGAGTTATTATAGCCCAAATCTTCATTTATCAATAGGAACAAATTCTTATCAACCTTCATCTCCAGGTCCTCAATGTTTGATATTAGCGTACTCCTTTTAACTTTGGTAAGTCGGGTGACAAAAAGATTAATATCAGCATATTTCATTAAAACGAAAGAATCAGAAACCAGGCCATATGGAGGTGTGTCAATAATTATGTAATCATATTTTTCCTTTAGTTCATTAAAGAGTTCCTGACTTTTCCGGCTCGAAATCAGCTCAACCGGATTCGGAGGGATCTTCCCTGCCTGAATAATATCCAAATTGGGAATGTCGGTCTTAATAGTAATTTCATCCAGAGTAGCTTTATTGATCAAATAAGAACTAATACCCACTAACGCCCGGGTCCCGAATTCGTTAAATACTTTACTTGGTTTACGTAAATCAAATTCCAGCAATACGGTTTTGTTGTTTGTAGTAGCAAAACTTGTTGCAATATTCAAGGCTGAAAAAGATTTTCCTTCCCCTGGTACTGAAGAAGTAACCAATATTGTTCCGCTATCCTTTCCGTGAAGATAATAAATAAGATTGGACTTGATTATATGGAATGACTCAGCAACAGCAGATTTGGAGGCGCTTAAAACTACATTATTGAATTTATTCTTATTAAGAGGAATAGAACCGATATGACGTATGGAAAGATAATTCTTAATTTCGTTTGCGTCAATAAACCGGTCACCCAACAAACGCTTACCAAGGATAAATCCAATTGGTAAAATGGCTCCGACAAAAATGGCCAGAAAATATATAATTATATTATTTGGTGAAGCAATCCCCATAAATTGAGGAGGTTCAATAATCTCACAGTCCGGGAGATTAGAAGCTTTTATAATCTGAGCTTGTATTCGCTGTTCTAATAACGATGTATAAACCGCGTCATTTAGGTTGAATTTTCTTTCTATCCCCAATAATTGTCGCTGAGTACCCGGAAGCCGTGAAAATTCAGCATTTAAAGTGCTGATTTTTCTGTTGAGATCCTGATATTCATTTCTTGTTGTAGAGAGGCTGTATTTAATATTTTCAGCAATTACCTCTTTAAGGTTGGTGATACTGGCATTAAGGGATCTAAGCTTTGGATTCCTTAACTGGCCACTGCTGATAATCCGCTGTTTTTCAGAATTAAGACTTGTTAATTCCTGTATAAGGTTATTCAAAAGAGGATCATCCAGACCCATTGATGAGGGTGCACGTATGCCTGCAGAATCCTGATGGGAAGTAAAATAATCATCAAGTTGTTGCAAATAATTCAATCTTCTTTCTGTCTCCCTCCTGGATAGTTCAAGTCCCTGCATCTGAGAATAGATATTCTCAGCTTTTTCATCAATATTCATCACACTGGCACTGCTGCGAAGAGACTGAAGCTGACTTTCTGTAATCCCCAAAGAATCCGATATATCTGATAACTGATTGTCAATGTATTGAATGGTCTGATTGGAAAGGAAGTTTTTTTCCTGTAGATTGTTATCTATGTACTTATTAATCAGGCCATTCAAAAATTCTGTACCGATAGTCATATTGCCTGTACTGATTGTCAATTCTACAATAGTTGACTCAAGTGAGGAAGCCCCAATAGTTAAATTCGATTTAAACCTGGAGGTTAAGTCTGCCAGACTATTAAAAGAAAAAAACAAATCCTTACTCTCATAATATTCCGGATCATAATTTGAATTCAAAATGACTTGAAATGAACAAAACTCATTTTCAATCAGCTCGCCGAACTTATAAGAACCAACCAAAGTAAACGGGACATTTTGAAAAACAGGCTCGTTGGTTTTAAAATTCTGTATTATCGCTTCTTCATTTTCAGCCGAAATAATAAAATTATCTTCATCGACGATTTTTATGTAAAACAGAGTATTTATTGCCTGAATATGGTCTTCATTCAAAATAACAAGAAAGGGAGAAGATTTATAAATATTCCTGAGACTGAACTCAAATTGTTTTGGAATCTTGTCTTCCTGAAGAAAGTAACTGGTGCGAAGAGGCATTTCATTCACTACCTCCCGGATCAATGGGGTTGAGTTTAATACGAATAATTCATTTTGAAAATTCTTATCCTGAGAGATAAGCCCTGAAATTTCCAAAAAACTATTCGCCCCGACCCCACCAAAATTATTGGTCTCTTCCATTTTTAATAAAATAGATGACCCTACTTTATAATTTTTTGCTGAAAACTTAAGATAAGCGAAGGCAAAAACCAAAGCAATGGTAAGTGATATTACTATCAGATGCCAATGTCTCTTGAGATCCCGGAACATCGCCGTAAAGTCACCTCCGAGATTACTGTTGTTTTCTTTCATAATATTGTGCATTAAATAAAAGCCTGTGAGGCCATCCGGTAAAACCAGAAAAAATTAATCTCTTTTTAATAACATTACCTATTACTTATGGTTGCGTATTCATAAAGGTAATTATCACAATTCCGGTAGATATAACAGAGAGTATCAGGTTATAAGGAACAACATTCATGCCCCATTTTTTTCTTTTCAGCGGTTCAACATAAATAATATCATTCGATTTTATGAAATAATAATCGGATTCCAATAAATCATCATTCGTCAAATCAATATACTTTTTAAGTTTACGGGTTCCATCCTCTCTGATCAACAGTACTTTTCTTCTGTTACCCCATTCAGTAATATCACTGGCATATCCTATGGCCTGCAGAATATTAATATTTTTGTAATTAAATGCATAAACACCGGGGTTATTTACTTCTCCTAAAATTGTGACTTTATTATTTATGAACCTGATAAAAACAGCCGGAAAATAAAGATATTGATTTAACTCCTCTTCAATATCGTCTGCAGCTTCTCTCAGAGTTAAATCCGATACTTTTATTCTGTTTATATAGGGTAATTTTATAAAGCCATCCTCATCCACGGTATAACTCAACAAAGAAGGGTCCCTTATCTGATTATTTTCAGCATCATTAAAACTGGTCGGATTTTCGTCCGAACTGGTTACCCTGATATATAGTTCATCACCCGGGCGAATTGAATTCTCAGGAGCAATTCCAAAAAAATATAAATCCTCCCCCATTTCTTTTCTTATTTCTTTTTCTGTCTGAACATATGATACTCTTTCCAGAGGAATACAAGAGCTTGCAAAATATGTTAAAAATAATACAGACAATAATCTAAGTAATTGTTTCATATCAGAATTATCTAAATTAATTAACAAAAATAGTTGAATTTTAGTATATTTTGCAAACATGACTTTTTTCTTTAAAAGAAATCCACGAATCAATCTCCTTTTTATTTAAATGCCTTAAAACAAGGTACAGATAACTACCGGCACCATAAATGTTTTTGCATTTTTTTTACAACTAATTCTATCACTTATCTGTTTTTTCAGTAAATTTATTTATCATTTGTTCCTTTTCACATTAAAAAAAACCACTTTGATCAAAAGGAAAAATATAAGATTTACTGAATTTGATTAGAAAAAATATTAATATATTATCTTTATCCCGATTTTGCTTAAAAAATGGAAGATCTGAAAATTAAACCCACCGGTAAATCATTGAATGTGGAAATGGCAGAAGGTAAGCTGACTTTTTCAGGTTGTTCAATCATTAATGATCCAAAAACGTTTTTCAATCCGATATTACGATGGGTGGAAGATTATAGCAAAAATCCTCCAAAGGAAACCCTTGTCGATGTCAAATTTGAATATATTGATAGCGCCTCTGTAAAATCATTTTTTGAGATCCTTAAGGAATTAAGCCATGCTACGCGCTTTAAAAAACTTTCCGTTAACTGGCATTATGATCTTGATGATCCGGAAATACTTGAGCTGGGAGAAATTATCCAGAATAAACTTAATGTGGAGTTTAATTTCCTTGAGTATAATGATGAAGAGTAAGAATAATTCTTACTGCAGACAGGCACTGAAATATTTCACAGATATCGGACATTATGGACAGACTAATTACTGGGGAGGCAGCAAATATAACTCATCTAAAATACCAATCTCTTTTTCCAGGTTCAGAGTAAAAATGCCGGCATTCATTTTCCTTTTAATCTCTAAAATACCCCAAAATCTTCCATCAGCCAGTTCGGTTTTATCGATTACCGGAATTTGATCAGAAACCAGATAAAAAAGATATACCAGTTCCCGTTCAACCTCTGTTTCCCAAATATATTTCTTGAGAAATATTGCCTCATCGACATTTATTCCAATCTCCTCCCCGCTTTCCTTCGACAGGGCTTCTTCAATCGATTCACCATAGCTTACATGCCCGCCTACAGCAGTATCCCACTTCTCCGGCTGAACCTTTTTGTTAGCAGATCGAAATTGGAGGAATAACTCGCCCCTGGGATTAAAAAAATGCATATGAATAACGGGGTGTAACAATTTCTCTTCCTTAAAATGAAATGCAGATCGCTTTTCTTTTCCTGTCACATTTCCGTCAATATCTACTATTGGAAGTATTTCTTCGGATTGTCTCATAATGTTTTTTTGAAGCACAAAAATACGTAAAAATCATATCTTTTTTTGGAAGTTCAGGGCCGTCATTCAGCTTTTGCAATTCTGACATTACAAATTAAAACCCAAATTCTAAAAACATTGCATTTTGACAAACCTTACCCATTCATTAATCTGTTATATAATACTCTGCACCTGTTAATTCATTATGCCTAACAATACCATTTTGCCTCAGTGAAACAGAATCCGAAAAAATAAAAACACACATTTTTCATATATTTGTCCCAAACTATTAAATTTCTCTCTATGAAAATTCTATCCGTTGTTGGCGCACGACCCAATTTCATGAAAATCTCTCCATTCATCAAGGCAGTGAAAGAATACCGATCGGATTCAAAATTGCACCATGTGCTGGTGCATACCGGTCAGCATTATGATGTGAGAATGTCAGAACAGTTTTTCAGGGAACTGAATATACCCGAACCCGACATCAATCTTGAAATAGGTTCAGGAACCCACGCCGAACAGGTAGGGCAAACCATGATAGCATTTGAAAAAGTATTAAAACAGGAAAAACCCGATTGGGTGGTAGTCGTTGGGGATGTAAATGCTACACTCGCCTGCTCCGTTACGGCAAAAAAAGAACAGGTAAAATGCTGCCATATCGAAGCAGGACTGCGTTCAAGGGATATGAAAATGCCGGAAGAAATAAACCGGCTTGTTACCGATCGATTATGTGACCTTCTTCTTACCCCAGACAAACATTCCTCGGAAAACCTGAGAAAAGAAGGAGTCCCTGAAAATAAAATCGGGTTTGTAGGGAATATAATGATCGACACGCTTGAAGCAAACCGGAATAAAGCTGAACATGTATCCCTTAATGAGATTCTTATAAAAAATAAAATCAAAGATCTTGACTCCGCAACAAAAATGCTTGATAAAGAAAATTATGCGGTAATAACTCTTCATCGCCCTTCCAATGTTGACCACAAAGATATATTGGGTCCTATTCTCAGCTTTCTTACTGATGAAGTATCGAAAGATATGGATCTTGTATGGCCCATTCACCCACGCACCCGTAAAATGGCAGAAGAATATGGTCTCTGGGATGAACTTGTAAATACCGAAGGGCTTTATTTGCTCGAACCCGTAGGCTACCATGATATGCTCAAGTTAAATATGGGTGCCAGGATCATGTTTACCGATAGTGGTGGTCTGCAGGAAGAATGTACCGTACTGGGGACACCCTGCCTCACCCTGCGCTGGAATACCGAAAGACCGGTTACCCTGCGTGAACATGGCGGAGCAAGCGTACTGGTAGGCAATAATATTGAAAGAATAAGAAAAGAATACCGCAATACCATCATTCAACCCCGAAAACCGGAAAGACCTCCCCTTTGGGACGGAAAAACAGCAGAAAGGTGTGTGGAAGCATTGGTGAATTTTAAAGAAAATTTATAGCCTCGTCAATTAATCCACTAAATTCTCCCTTATCTCTTCAATTACCCTGGTGATCTCATTCACATTTTCATCATTGAACTCCGATTCATATTCGGTAGCGGTAATTTTTTTTTGGGCTGTATCCAGATTAAAATCTTTTTCATCATAATAAATCTCATACCTGGCATAAGCTTTCCTCAAACGCTTCAGCATAAGAATATATTCCGTTATGCGTATATCTTCCTGATAGTTACTTAAAAGATAAATTAAACTGTTCAGCGAATACTTCTGCTCAGCGATCCTGTCCATTATCTCCATATTGTAGGGATTCGACTCAAGAATATTGCAGGCTATATACAGGGCTTCAACCCATCCTCCCATAACAATGAGGGCAGCATGTGAATCCCGGTTATTCTCTTTCAGATACTTGTCGGTCCTTTCATAGATTTTCGACGCTAAACGCGATAATGAATCCTGATCCGGAAAATCCTCGTCCAGCTTTTCAAAAATATCTTCATAATAATCGCGGGGAATCCCCATTTTCTCAGAAAGAATCTCTACAACAGTGAAATAACGGGCAGTCATCATCTTCTGATCGAAAATACGTGCATAATGCAGGTCTACACCGTATACGCCAAGGGCAATGGCGACTTCATGTGGCTTCCGGTAGCGTGAAAAACGATCGGGAGAATTGATAATCTCCGGATCAAAATTCGCGCCGGCCTTATGAAAAATCCGACTCATCTCCTCCGGCATATACATATTATAGAAAATTTCCCTCACCCTCTGGGGCTCATTATAGTCCTCCGTTATAGCTCCAGTAATACTCTCTTTCTGTCTGTCTTCCTGATCCTTGCAGGAATTAATCACTAATAGTGAGAATGACAAAAACGCAAGAAAAATTTTATAGTTCATATATATGCTTGAAATTCTGAAATAAATATACATAAAGTTGTGGAGAAATAGGTGGAAGAAATGGGAAAAACGGTAATCGGTGATCGGTAATCGGTAATCGGTGTCGGTAATCGGTAATCAGTAATCGGTAATCGGTGTCGGTAATTGGTGATCGGCGTGTAGGTAATCGTTGATTCTTGTTGATAATGAGTAGGGGTAATGTGGGTTTAGTTGATATGTTTCAGGATCGTTCCAGGGTTTCTGAGTTTTTATAGTTTAAAATTTATTGTATTCCGGAATTATGAGATGAACTTTTCGATAAAGAATAAAAAATCATGTTAATTCTTGAATCATGTAAATCATGGTTCAGACAAGGTTGGTTGCTGGGGTTTAATCGTTTAATCGTTTATGGGTTGATAGGTTTAAGGGTTTATGTGTTTCAGGATTTCAAGGTAGTTTGCCTCCTGATTACTGATTACTGATTACTGCCTCCTGATTACTGATTACTGATTACTGATTACTGCCTCCTGATTACTGCCTCCTGCCTCCTGCCTCCTGTTTTCAGGGTTTCAGAGTTCTTATCGTTTAAAATTTATTGTATTCCCGGAATTATGAGATGAACTTTTCGATAAAGAATAAAAAATCATGTAAATCCTTGAATCATGTAAATCATGGTTCAGACAAGGATGGGGTGCTGGGGTTTAATCGTTGAATCGTTTAATCGTTTATGGGTTTACGGTTACTTATGGGTTTTACCGATCACACCGATCACGATCACCGTTCACCCTTCACTGTTCACTGTTCACACCGATCACCGATCACCGATCACCGATCACCGATCACCGATTACCGATCACCGA
>CAYRTD010000024.1:0-37296 GCA_964426915.1 uncultured Bacteroidaceae bacterium
GTGACCGCGTTCGCATAAAGCTTGCCTGAAGGCGCAGCGCGTAGCTTTCACCGGCTGCCGAAGCCTTACGCTTGCGCTGAAGCTTCAACCTAGGCGCATGGCGAAGGACTCAGCAGAGCAAAGCCAGGCGTTTTGGCGGGCCCCCGCACCGTGCTAATAATTGGTAGTGTTGGGATTCTTTTTCTTTCTCTCACTCCCTAACAAAACTATGAGCTGTCATCGACGGAGAAACCTCTCTCTCCTTCCAATCAAAACAGATAAAGGTCCTTAAGTTGACGCGTATGCCCTGTCGGGGTTGGTATGCAGGACTGAAATATGAAAATATTAAAAAACTCATTCCCTTTCCCTTTGACATAAATAAAAGCAAAAAAAAAGGTGTCTGATCAGACACCTTTTTTTGTTATATAGTATTTGAATTAGTATTCCCAGAGGTCATGTTCAAATTCAAACAATTCTTGTTTTATCCTTTCAGCTTCATATAAAATATCATCACCTGTAAGGTATTCACGGATTGCCCTGTTGGAATAAACATTGGATTCTTTAAAGATAAAGGAGGAAAACCTTCTTTGCATAAAGAGATCATCGAAAGAAATGGGATTGGAATCATTTCTTGGATTGTAGACTTCGTATCTCGAAAACAGGGGTCGGAATTCGGGAAAATATACCCAGAAAGCGATTTCATACTGTATTTCTGGAGAAACTTCGATTGAACCGTCGGGAAGTGTAATTTGTTGATTATAAACCCGAATCGGAGCCAGACCCATAACTCGCACACGCATTGTTGAATGCTGCTTATCAAAAAACCATTTCTCTCTAACAAGAAATTGTTTAATATCCTGGGTACGTATCCTAACCTCGCCAAATACGGTATCGGCGCCGAGTTTTTCAATGATTTCAGATTCTGTCATTAAAAGATCGGTAGTGAAGCTTCTGTTTGGATGATCGGCATAAGCTTTAAGATTGTTCTCTCTTATTCCATGCATAATTGCGCCAAATAAGCTCATTCTCTGGTCGATTGGTTCAGTTGGATAATAGAGAGGCTGATTCATTTTTTCTCTGAGATCAATGATTCTCCAGACATCCTTCGACCACATCACATCTGCCTCTCTTATAGGCACATATGGTATAGGCTTCTTCTCACGGATATGTATCCTGTCATATACATTAATAATATCTGTTGTATCCGACATCATCTGTGGAGTTCCAGGCTGAGTTGTCTGGGTTACCCCAGTTTGGGCATTGCCTGCTGAGTATGAACCCAGTACCATCAGAAATAAAGCTGTAAAAAACTGAACGTTTCTTTTCATCATATTGATATTTATAAAATTCTCAAAACTATTGAATTAAGGGTAACAACCCTTCCATCAGGCCCCACCGCTTTAATATCGGTTACGGTAAAGTTTTTACCCGCACTAAGTTGTCTGATAATATCTTTTTGGGCCTGTGTATATTTGTTATTTTCGGATTTTTCACGTGTGGTAAAACCTCCAGCCAGGACTGCCGAAACAGTAAATTCGGTAATGGTATAATTGAGCTCAAAATCGAAGTCTTCCAGTTCTGCATCCACCCCTTCCGTTCTGGCCAGATCTGTAAGAGAGATTGCACCCTGGCTTCTTCCGGCTACTTTTGCGACCGGTGGGGGGACATTCTTCACACGAAAGTCCATATTGCCCATAAACCTTCTGGTATTGTCTATTTCAGCATACACTCGTACCGTAACAATTTCTCCTTCCGGTCCGGCAACGGGTTTTACCACCCATCCACCACCAGGAGCTCTACGTATACCGCCTTTGGTAATATTTGCCTGGATATTTTCTTTCGGCACACCGCTGACTGAAATGTCCACGGGATTATCAACGCCCCGGTAAAAGACATTCATTTTGGTGGGGGATATCACGGCACTGGCTTCAGCCACCTGATACTGATGTTTAAATTCTCTTCTTATAATCTGGTCTCCAGCTTCAAGAATAATAGTGCCTCCCCAGGATTTTGTGCCTACCGTAGAAGTAGGTCCTGTCCAGATTCCTTTTCCTTCATTAACTTCCAGTTGCTGCCCATTCTCAAGTTCTATTCTGGGGTCTTTTGTTGAATCATAGGCTGCAAGAAAAACCCTTGCTTTATATTCCTGTCCTTTGAAAACATAGTCGGAATTTGCAATTACCACCGGTTCAATTTTATTAAATTTGAATGAGCCTGCATCAATCTGGCTAAGCAGATAACCCAGAATTTCCGCTTCCGTATTTCTTACATCCGACTGCATTTTAGACAGGATGGTAATAACGGATGCGAGGGGCAGGTGCTCAAAATGCTCAGATTCCCAGGTATGAGCCTCTGCTTTGGCATGTGGATCCGGAGCCGGTGGATCGGTATTCAGATTACCTTCAATACCAGCTACAATTGAGGCATAGGTTTCTTTATCATCGATTAGGTTCAGAAGAAACTCACGGTATTCTTCTATTTTATTTTTTAATTCTTCACCTCTTTTGTTGAGAATCATTACTTCGGCTGGAATACTTGTATTATCCTTACCTTTAACATATTCCAGGCTCACTTCATTATCATGAATAGCCTCAGTGTCCTGACCTTCCGACTTAATAACGATTGCTTTTTTTGCTTCCTGGATTTGGTCATAAAGTTCATCAGACATTATTTTTACTTCATCGGCCTTTTCTTTCCATTCTTCAACTTTGGTTTTGTTGAGTTCATAGGCAGAAGAAAAATCATCGTAATACGAGGTGTTTTTCTTGGCAAAATTTCTTGTAGTCGTAGACAATCCTTCATCAACCAGTACAAATGCATCCAGTACGTCTTTGGAGACGTTGAGTGCCAACAATGCTGTCAGCACCAGGTACATCATACCAATCATTTTTTGCCGTGGGGTTTCTTTACCGGAAGACATAATTTTTACTTAAATTATTTTTTTGCTGCGCCCATTGCTGAGAGCATATTACCGTAAACATTATTAAGTTCAGATAAGCTGTTACTTAATTTTGCGATCTCCTCTTTGTATCTGTGTGTTTCTTCAACTGAAGATCTGAGATCCTGCATCATCGTTTCCAGTTCTTTATAAACACCTTCATTACCTTTGAGATGCTCACGTGTACCCTGGATTTGATTTTCATAGGCAGAATTCAGTTCACTCAGGTTTTTATTAAGACTGTTGAGTTGTTCGCTAAATTGCTTATGTCCTTGTGAAATATTGGAATAATCTGTTTTAACAGTGCTGGTAAGTTCGGTATAGGAATTAGCCAGTTCAGATGACTGTTGAGAAAACTTCTGGGCTATATCCTGACCTGATTTATTAACGATCTCAGCAGTATTCCTGTATGAGGAAGAAAGTGTATTGATCGAATCGGAAAGCTGTCCGGAATTATTGGCATATGAAGTCGAAACTGATGAGATTGCTGAAGCAGCTTCTTTCATATTATTTAGATATTCTTTTGTTGCGACAGAGGCAGCAGTAATATCTGCAAGATTATGTGAGGTCTGACTTAAATTTGTAAGTCCGCTACTCAGTGATTTGATCGTTTCCGGCCTTATATCAGCATCTTTCATCAGGTCGTCGAATTTCTGCAATCCGACACCTCGTCCTGCCAGGCTTTCTTCTCTGAGCTCATCCAGTTCATCGGGATCCGACATTCCTGCGAGTTCAGGATAAACCAGTGTCCAGTCCAGTTCCTCATGAAGAGGTTCGAAAGCTGAGAAAAAGAAGATAATTGCCTCAGTAGTAAGTCCGATAACGATCATAAGAGAAGCTCCCGGCCAGTGCATGATCTTAAACATAGCACCAATAATCACAACCGATGCGCCAATTCCATAAAGTTTGGCCATAAAGTTTTTCCATCCGGAACTCTGAACAATTTCAGTAACATTCATGATATAGTATATTAATTAATTTGCACCCAGGTATGAACGAACACATCTAAAACCTATGTAAGATTTGGCAGTGTCCTGATATTCATAATCTCTTGTACTAACCTGCAGGTAATATGCCACGTCTTTCCATGAACCACCCCTGATTACTTTTCTTTTCATAACAGGTGGATCGTCGGGTTTGGCATTATATTTATAATCAGGATTCATGTTATGTGTAAACATGTAAGCAGATTCATCGTAGGCACTGCTGGTCCATTCCGAAACATTCCCTGACATATCATATAAGCCATATTCATTTGGAGCATAATTGCCTACTCTGGTAGGGATCAGAGAGCCATCATCGATATAATTACCTCTCAGTGGCTTGAAGTTTGCCACAAAACAACCCAGTTGATTTCTTGTATACGGTCCTCCCCATGGGTACATGCTTTGGGTTAGATTACCTCTTGCGGCATATTCCCATTCACCATCACTGGGTAGACGGTAATCCTGAACGAAAGGCTGGTTTTCACCTGCGAGTGCCGAGTTTAGGAATTGAGTTCTCCAGATTGAAAAGGCATTTGCCTGCTCCCATGTAACCCCAACAACCGGATAATTATCGTAGGAAGGATGCCAGAAATAGAGGTTGGCATAAGGCTCATTGAAAGAATAGGTGAAATCTGAGATCCAGACAAGTGTATCGGGATAAACCGGGATCTGTTTTTTGAAAACAAATGATTGTCTGCCTTCTACGTCAGTAACACTTCCGTCAGGCTGGGTTACCGTACCTTCATATTCCTGGGTGGAAAAATTGAATTTATTGGTTCGTTTTGCTGCCTGCTGGAGATCAATCCAGTAATAGGAATAGATAAGTTTCTCCACTGCAGTTTCCTTACGGCCGAAAAACTGGGCATCGCCGGTATAATAAAGTCCGATGCGGTCGATCGCAGCCTGAACATCACCATTTTCGTCATCGTATTCAATCTTGGTTTCCCAGTTAATACGCGGTGATTCCTGACCGTCTTTGTTCATCATTATCGGATTATCATCTCTGTCACTGAGTATATAATCTTCAATCTGATCATCAACCAGTGCCTGCCTCAGGAGTGAGTCTTTCACCCAGTAGACGAACTGACGGTATTCATTATTGGTTATTTCTGTTTCATCCATCCAAAAGGCATCGACAGTAACTGTCTTTGAGCCATTATTTTGCATAAAGGAAATGTCCTGATCACTGGGTCCGGTAATAAAACTACCTGCAGGGACGAATACCATTCCATAGGGATCGGGTTCGGTGTAGGCTTTTCTGTCCTGGACACCAACTAATTCCCCGTTGTTGAAGTTGGAACAACTGCCAAGGACTACCAACGTGATCAGCAAGGAAAATATCTTTTTCATAACTTTCTGGGTATTATTTGCAAAAAACAATCTTTTCAAAATGAAAAACGATTAAAAATTAATAAGGTTGCTATTGTATATCTTTTTTTTATAAAAATCTTATGCTCTTATATTTTTGAGGAGTTCTGTCCATGCTCAGATCAAAACAATATCCGATCGAAAGCTCATGTGATCCGCTGCTATACTTTCCGATCTTCGTAACCGAAAAGTCGTAAGAATATCCAATCAGCACTCCGTTAAACAGCTCAACCCCCAGTATTCCTACAATTGCATCCCCACCTCTATAAGAAACGCCGCCCCAGAATCTTTTATTGTACCTTACATTCGTATTAAGATAAATTTGATTCGCCTTACCGTCCGATTTCAGCATAAATGTTGGTATTACCTCAAACATGGGATTTGCCAACTGTAAGTTATAACCTGCTGACAGATAATAATGTCGAACAAGGTATGGGCTTGCATTCTCGTACCTTATACGGGACTGATTCAAATGGGTTGTAGAAATCCCCAAAAAAAGTTGTTCTGTCTGGTAAAAAATTCCCAGGCCCATATCAAAAGCAACTCTACTTTCCTTACCTTGAGGTATTTGGGGGTCTCCCTGAACATCGCCCATTCCATCAGGAATATTCCATTCAGGATCAAGAGCTTTATTTATCATACCCATATTCAACCCCAAAGCCAGGTTCCCTTCGACCAGATCAAACCGGTATGCATAATTGAGGCTTAATCCAAGATCAGAATTAAATCCATAGGCATCATTTAATATGGAAAGACCTAATCCGTGATCAGCTCCAAAGAAGGAGAAAGAACCGTCAGCACTAAAATAGGATTGAGAAGGACCTCCGTCGAATCCGACCCACTGTTCCCTGTGAACAGCGTTCAGACAAATTCTGCCATTCGCACCTGCTGCAGCGGGGTTAAAAAAAGTGAGCACAGAGCGGGTCTGACTGAATTCAGGATCCTGCTGTGCTTTTACTGCAAGAGAAAAAAATGTAGCTAAAATAATTATAAACCTGAATTTACCCATTCCTTTACGATTCCCTCTATTCCTGTTAGGCAGGCAGTTTCTAAAAACGCTAAAATAATTAAAATTCTTACTATGTAACAAATTTATCAACAGAATATTGTTAATAGTGTCAGGAAAATATTAACGAAAATAAAAAAATAAAGTTTTAATTAATTACTTTATTCAGATATCTTTTTCAATTCCTGTTAAATTACTTCTGTAATGATGATATATCAAGAGAAACGACGCATTAATTTCCACCACCGGTCGGGAATATCATTCGTGCAGGCCATTTGATAATCTTCGTATCCGCAGGAAATAATATAATTTTTTCCGGTCAGGGGATCTTTAACCGGTAATTCCATCCACCATCGCCCGGTATCACTGCTTTTATAAAAAATCATATTTTGATCCGCAGCCGGGGTACTTACAATGAATTTCTTGCTATTGCTTTCACGGGGATCTTCAGGCCTGCGGATAGAATATCCTTCTGCAAAATACCATATTGCCTGCGCAAGAAGATGTGAAGTCTGATCGTTTTGATCCTTTTCCGGTATCAGCTCAGAGAATAAAACAGCACTTACTTTTTCAGAAGCTCCTGCGTAACGCGTCAGCTGACACAATTCATGACCGAAAAACCCGTTGGGGGAAGCTGAACTGCCGGCAGGTGCATCCGGTTGTCTGACGGAATTTATATCAATAGACAATATATTTGTATCCCGCAAAACAGGTTCTGCGATCGATAAGCTGGCTCTTACACTACCCAGGCGGTGACTACAATGCCCTTTATTTTCAAATTTATCAAGCTGTTTTAGGGGAGTGAAATATAACTGATGACCAAGATTTACTATAGTAAGGAGTTTATGGCTCTTTAATTTAATAAGTTGTTCAAGATAATTTGCTGAATCTATGGTTGCGTTTTCAGTATCGAAGTCTATGCGTGAATCTATAGTAGTAAAATTCCAGAAACTGTTATAATTTTCATATGCCCTGGCAAGTCCGATTCCAAGATCCTGGCTTCCTCCTATGATAACTGAGGTCACCGATTTACTCATTAATTCAGAAAAGACATCACGAAGTGCATAATAACTGTCTTCAACATTATTTGCTTTTTTGAGATTGCCAAGGTCAATAATATTTAGCTTTTTCGATCCCGCTGCCAGGAGATATAATTTCTCTCTGACTTTATCCGGTGCTGAAGCCGATCCCTTTATGAAAGCATTCCGGTCTTCTTTTACCCCGAAAATGGCCATATCATATTTAGCGATATCGGAAACAGGGGAATTCGGGGTATTTATGGAAATAAACCGACTCATGGTATTTTCGGCCTTCAGATGGCTGAATTCCGGTTTTTCCAGGCTCACCGGATCGAAATATTCATTAAGGTTCATTTATTTTTTCTTTTTAGCTGCCTTTTCCATTATTTCCCTGCATTCCTCCAGGCTAAGTTCTTCGGGTTTTTTGCTTTTTGGTATCTTGTAATTTTTCCCCTTGAAATTGATATAAGGACCATATCTGCCATTCAGTATTTCAAGACCGGGTTCTTCGTCAAACTTTTTGATGTGCTTCTGCGCTTCCATTTTTCTTTTTTCTTCAATCAGTTCAATCGCCCGGTTGAGGGTAATGGTCATTGGGTCATCAACTCCTTTTTTAAGTGAGTAGAATTTTGATTTATGTCTGACATAAGGTCCAAAACGACCGATGCCGATCATAACTTCTTCACCTTCATATTCACCAACTGATCTGGGAAGCTTAAAGAGGTCAAGTGCTTCTTCGAGGGTTATTGTTTCGATGCTTTGGCCCTTAAGCAACGAAGCAAATTTAGGTTTTTCCTCGTCGGTTGAAAGCCCGATTTGTGCAATCGGACCGTATCTTCCGATCTTTACAAGCACATCCTTGCCTGTTTTCGGATCCTTGCCAAGCACTCTTTCTCCCTTGGTTTTTTCACTTTCCTCGGTGGTTTTTTCAACAATTTTATGGAAAGGACTATAGAACTTATCTATCATTTCAGTCCAGTCCATTTCACCTTCAGCAATTCTATCGAATTCCTCTTCCACGGTAGCGGTGAAATTATAATTCATTATATTTTTAAAGTACTGTACTAGAAAATCATTAACGATCAAGCCTATATCGGTTGGAAAGATTTTGGACTTTTCAAAACCGTAATTTTCTTTTTTCTTCAGTTCCGTAATTTTTCCTTTTTTCAGGCTTATCTCCGTAATTTCCCGGGTTTTCCCGGGCCTGTCTTCCTTGACCACATATCCTCGCTGCTGTATGGTAGAGATGGTGGGGGCATAAGTAGAAGGTCTTCCTATTCCGAGTTCTTCCAGTTTTTTTACAAGACTTGCTTCGGTATAACGTGGAGGGTGATGTGTAAAGCGCTGGCTTGCAGTAATAGAGTTCATGTTCAGTTTTTGCCCGACTTTTACCGGGGGAAGCATTCCCCTGGTATCTTCTTCATTTTCGTCATCGCTCGATTCAATATATACCTTTAAAAAACCGTCAAATTTCAAAACTTCGCCGTGTGCGATAAACAATTCATCGGACTTATTATTACTGATCCTGATGGTAGTTCTTTCCAGTAAAGCATCACTCATCTGAGAAGCCAGGGTGCGTTTCCAGATCAGATCATACAGCTTCTGCTCCTGATTACTTCCGGAAACTGTTGGTTTATTCATATAACTAGGACGGATTGCCTCATGTGCTTCCTGAGCTCCTTTAGATTTTGTGGCATATTTCCTGCTCTCGAGATATTTTTCACCAAATTCACTTTTAATATGTTCAGCTGAGGCTGAAACAGCCGAATCGGAAAGGTTTACAGAATCGGTCCGCATATAGGTAATCTTTCCGCTTTCATATAATCTTTGGGCTACTGCCATAGTCTGTCCTACAGAATATCCGAGTTTTCTGCTGGCTTCCTGCTGTAGGGTTGAGGTTGTAAATGGGGGTGCAGGAGATTTTTTCCCTGGTTTCTTTTGAACATCTGCTACAGAAAAAGCAGCATCCTTCAACTTCTCAAAAAGAGAAATTATTGTTTTCTCTTCCTTTGGCCTTTTGTCAAGATCTGCCTGGATCTTGCTAATGGGATCCTTTGTTGTCGTACTTTCAAAGAGACCGCTTACACGGAATGATGAAGCCGGCTTGAAATCCTTGATCTCTCTTTCCTTTTCCACGATAAGCTTTACAGCCACGGACTGCACGCGGCCAGCCGATAGGGAAGGCTTGATCTTTCTCCAGAGTATGGGGGAAATCTCAAAACCCACAAGCCTGTCAAGGACTCTTCTTGCCTGCTGGGCATTCACAAGATTCTGATCAATGAAACGAGGGTTTTCAATTGCTTTTATGATAGCATCTTTGGTGATTTCATGAAATACGATCCTCCTGGTTTTTTCAGGTTCAAGATCAAGAACTTCATAAAGATGCCATGCAATTGCCTCTCCTTCACGGTCCTCATCGGAAGCAAGCCATACCGTTGAAGCATCATTGGAGAGTTTTTTCAGTTCATCAACAACTTTTTTCTTGTCTTTGGGGACAATATATTCCGGTTTATAGTTGTTATCTAAATTGATTCCAAGATTTTTCTTTGCAAGATCACGAATATGACCATAACTGGATTTCACAAGAAAATCTTTGCCCAGAAATTTTTCTATTGTTTTCGCTTTTGCCGGCGACTCAACTATTACGAGATTGGATTCCTTCATATCACATTTCCTTCAATAAATGCTGCAAAGTAAAATAAAAACAACAACATACATCAAATTTTGATAAAAAAATATTCTTACTTTTGTTCCAAATAACACAGGACCATGACTACTAAGAAGGATCATAAGAAATTGTATATTAGAATATTATGGGCTATATTTTTACTGCCGGTAATTCTTGTAATTACTGTATTTGTACTCATCGGAAATGGTATAATAGGATATATTCCCGATTTCAGTGAGCTTGAAAACCCTGAAAGTAACCTGGCTTCCATACTTATTACTGAGGATGAACGTATTCTGGGGAAATATTATATTGAAAACCGAACTTTTACCGGTTATGAAGAACTCTCACCATATTTGGTGAATGCTCTCATTGCTACTGAGGATATACGTTTTAAGAAGCACTCTGGTGTTGATGCACGTGGACTGGCACGGGTACTGGTCAGGACTATTATAGGCGGACAGGAAACAGGTGGTGGAAGTACTTTGTCCCAACAACTTGCCAAGAACCTTTATAAAACGAGAGAAAACAGAAGAAAGAACATGGTTATACGGACACTAGATATGGTTCTGATCAAATTTTCTGAATGGGTGACAGCAGTGCGTCTTGAAAGATTTTACACAAAGAAGGAGATCCTGGTAATGTATTTGAATACGGTTCCTTTCGGGCATGAAACCTACGGAATCCGAGCGGCATCCCGGGTGTTTTTTGATTCTCGGCCGGATTCACTGAAACTTGAACAGGCAGCGGTTCTTGTCGGACTCCTTAAGGCTCCAACACGATACAGTCCGGTCATTAACCCTGAAAATTCCATAGTACGCAGAAATGTTGTTCTCAGTCAGATGTCGAAATATGGGTTCATTAAAGAAGAGGTAAAAGATTCGGTTCAACAATTACCAATAGAGTTGAATTATCAGGCTCAGAGTCATGTAAGCGGACCGGCACCTCATTTCAGGACCTTTCTTCGCATGATGCTCATGGCCCCGGAGCCCGAACCGGATAATTATTATTCGTATTCCAGGTACCAGGAAGATTCTGTTAAATGGGAAACAGATCCCCTCTACGGCTGGGCAAATAAGAACTTCAAACCTGACGGTTCAAATTATAATATATATACTGATGGTCTGAGGATTCATAGCACTATAAATTATAAGATGCAGGAATATGCTGAAAATGCCGTTGAAAAGCATCTTGGGGAATTGTTGCAGAAGGAATTCTTTGACGAGAAGAAAGGCGATCCGCAGGCACCTTTTTCAAGTGAACTTAAAAAGGAAGATATTACGAGAATTATGTCGCAGGCCATGGCAAGAACAGACAGATACAGGAGGTTAAGAGCCAGGGGGGTAGCACGTGATTCTATTATCGAGCTTTTTAATACTCCGGTGGAGATGTCCGTTTTCAGCTGGAATGGAACTGTTGATACCATTATGTCTCCTATGGACTCACTCCGTTATTATAAACACTTTCTCAGGGCAGGCTTTATGGCAATGCAACCATCATCGGGTCATGTCAAAGCTTATGTGGGCGGACATAATTATCGTTATTTTATGTATGACCAGGTTACTCAGGGTAAGCGTCAGGTAGGATCTACCATCAAACCATTTTTGTATACCCTGGCTATGCAGGAAGGATATTCCCCCTGTGATCTTGTTCCCAATGTGCCGGTAACCTTCATAGATCAGGATTCCACCTGGACACCCAGAAATTCAGGTAATTTTGATATGGAAGGGAAAATGGTTACCCTGGAATGGGGGCTGGCCAATTCGGTAAATTACATTTCAGCCTGGTTGGTCAAACGCTTTAATCCTACTGCAGTAGTTGATGTAATAAGAAAAATGGGAGTTACCTCACATGTTGATGCTGTTCCTTCCGTGATTTTCGGAACCTCAGACATTTCCCTGGAAGAAATGGTTGGTGCTTTTAATGTTTTTTCCAATAAAGGGGTATATATTGAACCGGTTTATATTACCAGGATTGAAGACAGACATGGAAATGAGATCTCAAATTTTCACCCCCAGCAGGTAGAGGCGATTTCGGAAGAAACCGCCTACCTTATGATACAGCTATTGAAAAATGTTGTAAATAAAGGTACAGCAGGAAGATTGCGCTGGTTTTTTAATTTTGAAGCAGATCTCGGCGGAAAAACCGGTACTACCCAAAATCAGTCTGACGGATGGTACATGGGATTGAGTCCTGATCTTACTGCAGGAACATGGGTAGGTGCTGAAGACAGATCCGTACACTTCAGATATCTCGGGAAAGGATCGGGATCTTACATGGCATTACCCATATACGGTTACTTTATGGAGCAGGTTTATGCCGACAGTTCGTTGAATATTAGCCAGGAGGCCGAATGGGAAGAACCTGTGAATTTCGATATGACACTCGATTGTCCTGATGTTGAAAAACGCTCGGGTTCAAATAACGGGAACCTCTACGATGAACCCGATGAATTCTGATAGGAGGGAATGGCCGAGATTAATTTCCTTGTATATTCTGAACGGGGATTTTTATAAACATCAGATGCATTTCCCTGCTCCTCAAAATTCCCGTCTTTCATCACAATAATGCGATCTGACATATATTTAACAACAGCCAGATCATGAGAAATAAATATATAGGACAGATCAAATTCCTCCTTCAGATCATTTAGCAGATTAAGGATCTGAGCCTGAACGGATACGTCAAGTGCAGATACGGATTCGTCCAGCACGAGCAATTCAGGTTCCGTTATCAGGGCACGGACAATTCCAATCCTTTGCCGTTGCCCTCCGGAGAATTCATGTGGATATTTATGCAGAACATCAGTATCCAGACCGGATTTACTGATGAGGTATTTGATTTTTTCTGAACGGGTAGACATACCTTCACCAGGAAAGTGAATTCTCCTTGCTTCTGAGAGAATATTACCGATTTTTATTCGTGGATTGAGAGAAGAGTATGGATCCTGGAAAACTACCTGCACATTTTTTCTGAAAAGTTTTCTTTCTTTCCTGTTCATTTCGCTTATTTTTTTGCCTTTGAAGAGGATGTTCCCCGAACTTTTCTCCACCAGCATAAGGATGGTTTTCCCAAGTGTGGTTTTTCCACAACCCGATTCGCCGACAAGGCCCAGGGTTTCACCCCTTTGTAAGCTCAGACTGACATTATTTACAGCAGGAAATGTTTTTTTTCCGAAAAGAAAAAAGCCGGACCTTTGTTCATAGCTTACCGATAAGTTCTTTATTATTAACAATTCGTTCTGTAGCTTTTCTTTCTCCGGTTTTTTATCTTTTTGTTTTTGTTTTCTTTTATTCTTTAATAATTTTTCCGGGTCCCGGGCAGCTTCAAAATCTTCAACGGTTAAAAGCCTGTGTGGTTTACTGTTCAGTGGAGGCTGACATTCAAGTAATCCAAGGGTATAAGGTTCCTTTGCATTGAAAAAGACCTTTTCTTTTGTTCCCTTTTCAATTACCCTGCCCTTTCTCATAACAATTATATGATCAGCAATCTCTCCCAGAAGCCTCAGGTCGTGAGATATGAAAATAACACTTAAAGAGAATTCTTCCTGTAGTTTTCGAAGAAGCTCAATGATATTTTTCTGAACACTTACATCAAGAGCTGTTGTAGGTTCATCTGCAATCAGGAGTTTTGGGTTATTAATCAGGGCCATAGCGATCATAAGCCTCTGGCGTTGTCCGCCGGAGAGTTGATGAGGATAAGAAAAATAAATTCTTTCCGGTTCAGGTAACCCTGTTCTGCCAAACATATCAAGAATTCTTACACGGGCTTCTTTGCCGGAGATCTTCTCATGAAAAAGGACTGATTCTTCTACCTGTTTTCCGCAAGTCATCGAGGGATTCAAGGATGTCATGGGTTCCTGGAAGATCATTGATATTTCTTTACCTCTGATCCTGTTCCTGCCTTTTTCATTCAGGTCTAAAAGATCTGTCTCGTTTTTTGATTGAAAAATTGCTTTACCTTCTGCACGCATGAGTCCGTGAGGAAGCAGGCCAAGTAAACTCAAAGCTGTGATGGATTTACCGGAACCTGATTCCCCTACTATACCTGTTATTTGTCTTCTTCCCGCTTCAAAAGAAACAGAATCCAGAAGGATGTTTCCTGTATATTTATTTTGAATAACGAGATCTTTTATTTCCAGTATATTATTAGCCATGCTATTTTCGGGTGAGTATGACTTTATTTTTTTCAGTTATAATATTCCAGTATTTCATATTGACTATTTTCCGGGTTGCACGCAGGAACAATCTTGTTCTGATACTGGGCAGAGAATTATCCTCTCCCTCTTTAAATTCTCCGGAAAATTCATAGGTATTTGAATAGGGGTGATTCTCATGAAAGATTCGCACTACCTCAATCATTGTATTGATAATTTTCCATACTTCCCCTTTATTGGTAACGGAATATTCGTCCTCATAATCATCGGACAGAACACTAAAATTTATAATATTACCCATATAATTACTTTTTTTCTTTCCGAAGGTTACCTGGTAACAGAGCCCGCTTTCTGATTTAAAATAATAGACAGCCCCGGAAGCGATTTCCGGACTCTCTACCTGGAAGACATGTGTGTCGGGTATATAGTTCTCTCTTATTAATGGAGTGCCATCCATAGTTATCATTTTAATGTTCATCCGAAAAGTAATTTCGGGATTTGCTGAACCCGTGAAATCATATCGATACTAATATTGAATTTATCAAAATTTATTCCTTTCTCACCGTAGCTTGATATTACCATTCGTTTGAATCCCAGTTTTTCCGCTTCGGCTATCCTCTGATCGATTCTGTTAACGGGTCTTATTTCTCCCGAAAGACCAAGTTCCCCGGCGAAGCAAACATCCTTTTTAATGGGTATATCTACGGTTGAAGATAATATTGCTGAGATCACGGCCAGATCTGAGGCAGGATCATCTACTCGAATACCTCCTGCAATATTCAGGAATACATCTTTGGAGAAGAGTTTAAAGTTTGCTCGTTTCTCAATAACAGCCAGTAGCATACCGAGCCGGCGCAGGTCAAACCCTGTTGCAGATCGCTGGGGTGTTGCATAAGCAGAATTCCCTACAAGTGCCTGGGTTTCTATGAGAAGCGGGCGTATACCTTCCAAAGTGGCAGAAATAGCTATACCGCTGAGGTTTTCGGGATTTGGACTAATTAGTATCTCAGAAGGATTCGGGATCTCCCGTAATCCATTCCCTCTCATTTCATATACCCCTATCTCGTTTGTTGATCCAAAACGGTTTTTCATTGATCGGACTATCCTGTACAAATGGTGCTGGTCTCCTTCAAAATTGAGTACAGTGTCAACTATATGTTCAAGGACTTTAGGTCCGGCAATACTTCCTTCCTTTGTTATGTGCCCGATAAGGATGACCGGTACATTATTTTCCTTGCAGTAACGGAGTATCCGTGCTGCCGATTCTCTGACCTGGGAAACACTGCCGGGTGAGGATTCTATATTACCTGAATAAAGTGTCTGAATGGAATCTATAATGATTATACCGGGGTTTTCTGTATTTGCAACATTCAGAATGTTTTCCAGATTTGTTTCGGTAAAGATCAGCATTTCACTTTCTTCAAGGCCCCCGATTCTTTCTGCACGCAGACGTATCTGCCTCGCACTTTCTTCTCCGGAAACATAAAGTGTTTTTATATTTTTCAGTTTCATTGCGATCTGAAGAGCAAGAGTAGATTTTCCGATCCCCGGTTCTCCCCCAATAAGAATCAACGAGCCTGGTACTATGCCTCCGCCCAGGACCCGGTTAAATTCATTATCAGGTGTAATTATTCTTTCTGTACGCTGGCTGCGGATATCTTTGAGCTTTTCAACTTTCAGGGTCCCTTTCTTTCCAGTAGAAAAGGATTCATTCATTTTGGTGGAAATTATCTCTTCCACATAACTGTTCCATTCTCCACAGGAGGGACATTTACCAATCCATTTGGCCGATTCCACACCACAGTTCTGACAAACATATACTGTTTTTTTCTTTGCGATCATTATATACGTTAGTTTAAATGGTGTCTGTCCATAATGTCAGTGAGACTATGATTTTGGTTTTCAAAATCATTTAGCCGAACTGATCCCGAACATTAGCTTCGCTGAGCTCACCGCCAATTGGCGGTTCGGTTATGATCCAGCCACTCGACTTTATTGACGGACACCAGTATGTATTTGCAAGAAACTGATCTGTAACGGTTATGAAACAGATTATTTTTTGATCCTGCCGAGTATGTTGCTGGATGAAAAACCTTCAAGAAATTCAATTATTCTCACCTCTCCTCCCTTGGACTTAACGGTCTCATAACCAACAATCTCTTCTGCTGTATAATCTCCCCCTTTGACGAGTACCTCAGGAAGGAGTTTTTCTATCAGTTTACCGGGGGTATCTTCAGTGAATATAATAATATAATCGACAAAAAACAGGGATGCCAGAATAATTGCCCGTGATTCTTCGCTCTGTATGGGTTTTCCAGACCCTTTAAGACGTGAAACAGATTGGTCAGAATTAAGCCCGATCACCAGATAATCGCCCATTTCGGCAGCTTTAGCCAGGTAGCCAATATGTCCTTGATGAATGATATCAAAACAACCATTGGTGAATACCATTTTACCGGAGACTTGGCTTTTAAGTAGCTCTTCAGCGGAAATAATCTTCCTGAGAATCTTTTCGTAATTTGTCATGATAATGCCTCCTTTAGCTTTTCACTGTCCGGTAACTTTTCTGCGATCTTTCGTTTCCTGAAAAGCAGGATAAAAGAGAGGGAGCCCAGAAGAATAAGCATCAATGATTGCGATTCATGTGTAATGGTTGCAAAAACGAGACCTTCTTCAAGGCTGATTCCTGCGTATACAGCAACAAGGCCACGCGAAACGATCCAGTGATAGGCCCCTATTCCACTTTGAACCGGAGCAGACATGCCAAAGCCCCCAATCACCAGTAAAAAAAGTCCGTCTATAATCTTAAGATCCGATGTTGCGGGAAGGGCAAATACAACAACCCACGTCATCAGCCAATAATTAATCCATATAAAAACCGTATGGAAAATGAAGGCACCTCTTTTTTTAAGTGTGTAAACCGTTTTCAGACCTTCTATTATCCCTTTGATAATATTTTTGCCTCTGCTGATAAGCCTGATCCTGGATATTTGTTCCCGGAAAATTAAGTATAAAGACAGGCTAAGAATTAGAATTCCCCCAAGGATAAACCAGATAAACAGGGAAAAATTCAGAGTTTCAACCACCTTATCACCGATAGGAACAAATACTGTATCACGGAAAAAGTTTCCAAAAGTCTCAAAACGGAACATAATTAAAATACCGAGGAGTAATACGAGGCTTAACAGGTCAACCACTCTTTCGACAATCACAGTGCCTACAAGTTTGTCGACGGGGATATTTTCTTTTTTGCCCAGGCTTGCACAACGTGTAATTTCTCCAATTCTGGGAAAAGCAAAATTCGCAAGATAACCAACCATCAGAGAGTAAAAAGTGTTTTTCAGTTGAGGCTTATAACCGAGAGGTTCAATGATCAGGTTCCATCGCATTGACCTGGAGATGTGGGAGATAACCGAGAAAACGAGTGAAAACATGACCCAGGAATAATTCACATCTCTAAAGTCTTCTTTCAGGCTTTCAAAGCTTATACCCCTGAATGCGAAATACAAAAGGAGGATCCCTAAAGTGAGAAATAATATGAATTTAGCTATTTTAATAAGATTAGGCTTCAAAACTCGCTGACTATATTAATTTGTTTGTCTTTGTATCGGGGAAAACAAGAAAAGGCTTAAAAGTCCTGGCTTCTTCAAAATCCATTGAGGCATAGGAAATGATTATAATTATATCACCAATAGCTACTTTTCTTGCAGCAGGTCCGTTCATGCAAATTTCACCCTCACCTCTTTTTCCTTTAATCACATAAGTTTCGAAACGTTCTCCGTTATTGACATTCACAACCTGGACTTTCTCGTTTGCTATAATATTTGCAGCATCCATAAGATCCTCATCGATAGTAATGCTTCCCACGTACTGAAGATCTGCTTCTGTTACCGTCACCCTGTGTATTTTAGACTTTACTATTTCTATATTCATTTGATTATTTATTTATCTGCTCTCACAAGTGTCCGTTATCTGCGTTATGTTCGCCGGAGAATTGTTCATTTACACGAGTAAACTCCGCATTTCCCGGCTTCACAAGCCTTGTCACCGAACATTATGGACAGACTCTAATTATCAAAGGACTCTTTTCTCTTTTTATTATCCAGGCCGCAAAGTTAAGGAAAAATCATGTTATCGATGAGCCTTACCTTATTAATTTTAACAGCGGTGCAGGCTACCTGTTCCCCTGGTCCGCCCCAATCTTTAGCGGGTTGGAGATTATCTGTGTTAACAATTTTGAAATATTCCACTTCCAGGGAGGGATGAGAATTGATCGTTTTTTTTGCCCATGCTGCAAGATCGGATGGAGACTTCCGGTTTTTTTTCTCAATTACCTTTTTAAGCGTTTTATAGATCAGAGAAGCGATGTCTTTATCTTTCTCACTCAGCCGGCGGTTCCTGGAACTCATTGCAAGTCCGTTTTCTTCGCGTATAATCGGACAGGAAATGACATCAATGCTCAAATCAAGCTGATCTCTGAGTTCTCTAATGATCCTTAATTGCTGAAAATCTTTCTGACCGAAATATGCTTTATGTGGCTGTGTGAGGTCAAATAAAATACTAACTACCTGAGCAACGCCGTTAAAATGTCCTGGCCTGAACCTGCCTTCCATAACCTTTTCCAGGGGTCCAAAATTAAACACCCTTTTGTCAGGGTGTGGGTAAATTTCATGTATTCCAGGTAAAAAAAGAATATCCACCCCATTTTCTGTCAGCATTTTTATATCCTTGTCCGTTGTTCGGGGATAGTTTTTCAGATCTACCGGATCGTTAAATTGAGTAGGATTAACGAAAATACTTACAATAACTATTTCACATTCTGTTTTAGCTTTTTCGATGAGCGAAATATGTCCACTATGGAGAGCGCCCATGGTTGGCACCAGGCCGACAAGCTTTCCTGATTTGCCTACAGATTGACGGTAAGATCTTATACTTTCTGCAGTTTCAAGAATTTTCACGGTTATAACAATATTAAATTAGTAAGCCTAAAAAGTTTTGTAAAAATAAGTATTGTGATGAGAAAATCATTATTTTATTTGCAATGAAAACAAATTCTGAAAACTCAAAAGTTTTTTACACCTGAAAAGCCGAGTATAATCTCTGTGTTACAATTTCCCCCTTAATTCAATAATTTTTAATATCTTTGCATATCGTTTTGAAACAATTGGCTCCAAATGGAAAACACTAAAGTTCTCTACATTTCACAGGAAATTACCCCTTATTTACCAGAGTCAGAGATGTCCGTTATTAGCAGGCATCTTCCCCAGGGCATTCAGGAGAAAGGATGGGAAATCAGAACCTTTATGCCTCGTTTTGGAAATATTAACGAGAGAAGGAATCAGCTTCATGAAGTGATACGGCTCTCGGGAATGAACCTGATCATTGATGATACTGATCATCCCCTGATCATTAAGGTTGCCTCAATACAGGCAGCACGAATGCAGGTATATTTTATCGATAATGAGGATTATTTTCACAGGAAGAATACAGTAAAAGATACAAAAGGGAATTATCATAAAGATAATGACGAAAGGATGATCTTTTTTGCAAGAGGAGTTCTTGAAACGGTTAAAAAATTACGTTGGTCGCCTGATATTGTGCACTGTCATGGATGGTTTACGAGTTTGGTCCCCATGTATTTAAAGAAATCATACATTGACGAGCCTCTATTCTCAGATTCCAAAGTTATTTTTTCTGCTTATGATTCTGTTTTGAATGACAGATTCAATGATGATTTTGCCAATAAGATTCAGTTTGAAGGAATAACTGAAGAAGATATTTCCAAGCTCAAAGAGCCCACTTTTGAAAATCTTACAAAAACTGCTTTCGCATACTCAGATGGAATAATCAAAGGGAGTAAGGATTTGCCTGACTCTATAGAAAAGCAAATCAAGAATTCCGACATTCCTGTATTAGATTATCAGGATCCGGAAAAATATATCGACGCATATTCCGTTTTCTACGAGAAAATCATAACAGAATAAAGTACATATCAGAGAATGAATTACATATCCAGATTGAAAGCTTTAGGATCAATAACGTTAAAGATCCTGGCAGCGACGGGAATTTTCACTTTATTATTTATAAGTTCATGTGATGAAGACCCCACCTTTTTAGGCCGGGATCTCTTGCCTCCCACTGATGATCTTTCCGCTAAGTATACGGAAGATATTTTAATAGAGACCAATATAACAAAAGGGGACCCACTTATAACTTCAGTAACCCCGGTTTTTTTACTGGGAAGTTATATTGATCCGAATTTTGGAATAAGCAAGGCAGATTTTATGACAAAGCTGGCTATTTCCGATACGACTATTCCTGAAAACATATTCATTGATAGCATGATTTTTAATCTGGAAGTCGACGGCTTTTTTGGGGATACTCTTAGTACACAGACCTTGCGGATATTTGAAATGACACAGGGGTTGTCAAATGATACCATTCATTATTCCAATACTCTTCCCGACGGAAAATATAACCCACAGGAACTGGCCAGTATTCAGATAAGTCCGGCAGACACGATTTTAGAAATTAGAATTGTTAATTCCGATTTTTTCCGGCAATTTGAAGAGGTTCATGACTCAGTTTATGCGGATCCAAATGACTTTTATAATTTTTTCGAGGGATTTTATGTAACCACTGAAAATACCGGGAACCCGGGTGCGATTTTTTACATTGACCTGACTTCTGCTATTACGGGACTAAATATGTATTACAGGGAAAGTGCCGGTGGTGAGGTCATGGAAACAGAAATGATCATCGCTGAATTTACTCCAAGGGTAAATACATTCTATCATAATTATGAAGGTAGCCTGGTTTCGCAATTTTTTGACCGCAATATTCCGGAAGATACTGCGCTCTTCGTTTCTGCCATGGGAGGTGTTGACACGAAGATTACTTTTCCTGAAATTGAAGAATGGATTAATAAAAAACCCATTGCCATAAATAAGGCTGAACTATATATTCCGGTAGAAGACTCCTTATTTAACGGCTTATCGGAAAGCGACTATCCGTCAAGTCTATCCCTTCAGACCTATAATCAGGATGGTAAGCTAACTTATTTATACGACTACCGTATTGATAATGATAGTAAGAGTTATTTTGGAGGTAAATATGACAATAATGAGAATGCATATGTTTTTAATATAGGAGTACACCTCCAATCCTATATTGAAGGTGATGTTAGTAATATGGATCTGGTCCTGAAAGCCGGACAAAACTCTATCAGTGCGAACAGGGTTATTATGAAAGGCCCCGACGCTGCAAACAGGAAGGTGCAATTAAAAATTACATATACTGAGTTTTAATTATGTGTGGTATTGTTGGTTATATTGGGAATAAGGAAGCTTACCCGATCGTTGTAAATGGATTAAAGAGACTGGAATACCGGGGTTACGATTCTGCCGGAGTATCTATTCTGAATGGTAAAGTAAAAACCTACAAGAAAAAAGGCAAAGTTTCCGAACTGGAAAAGGTGACTTCAGACAAGGATATTACCGGGAGTATAGCAATCGGGCATACGCGCTGGGCAACCCATGGAGAGCCGAATGATGTGAATGCTCATCCCCATACATCAATGAACGGGATTTTTACTATTATCCATAATGGAATTATTGAGAATTACACAACTCTGAAGAATAAACTAGAGGAGAACGGATATAGCTTTAAAAGTGAGACAGATACAGAAGTTTTGGCCAATCTTATTGAATATGTTTATTCAAAGGGACAGATTGATGCAGAGATAGCTGTACGACTTGCTCTTACAAAAGTTGTGGGTGCTTACGGGCTGGTTGTTATCTGTGCAAATGAACCCGATAAACTTATTGCGGCACGTAAAAGTAGTCCCCTGGTGCTAGGAGTTGGTGACGGCGAATATTTTCTCGCCTCAGACGCGACTCCCATCGTTGAACATACCAAATCGGTAATCTATCTGAACAACGATGATGTGGCCATCGTGTCAAGAAAAGGGTTGATACTCAAAACTATAAATAATACTACTCTGGAGCCAAGGATAGAGACCCTTGACCTGGGTATAAATGAGATAGAGAAGCATGGCTATGACCATTTCATGCTAAAAGAGATCTTCGAACAGCCTAAATCAATAAAGGATACCTTCAGAGGAAGAATAGATGCCGAACAATCCTATATCCGTCTGGGTGGGTTATTTGCAATGGAAGATATGTTGATTAAGGCAAAAAGAATTATTATTATTGGTTGTGGAACTTCCTGGCATGCAGGCATGGTAGGGGAATACCTTCTCGAGGATGTAGCCAGGGTATCTGTAGAAGTAGAATATGCGTCTGAGTTCAGGTACAGAAACCCGATGATCGACGAGAATGATATTGTAATAGCTATCAGCCAGAGTGGCGAAACTGCCGATACTTTGGCAGCAATTCAGCTTGCCAAGGATAAGGGAGCTACCGTATTGGGAATTTGCAATGTAGTGGGATCCAGTATTTCACGGGAGACTCACGGAGGAGTGTATACTCATGCCGGACCTGAGATCGGGGTAGCATCCACGAAAGCCTTTACTGCACAGGTAACGGTTTTAACCATGCTCGCTTTCATGCTTGGATACAAGAAAGGGCATATGAAAGCCGATCGCTACAGTGAACTGATCTCTGATTTGAGTGCTATACCGGAGAAAATAGAAAAGATTCTTCAGTTAAATGATGTTTTTAAGGAAATCGCCCGGAAATACCAGAATGCAACAAATTTCCTTTACCTGGGTCGTGGATATGCATTTCCTGTTGCCCTGGAAGGTGCATTAAAACTGAAAGAGATATCCTACATCCATGCTGAGGGTTATCCTGCCGCTGAGATGAAACACGGACCCATCGCTCTGATCGATCAGAATATGCCGGTAGTGGTTATTGCTACCCGCGACAGCTCTTATGATAAGATCCTCAGTAATATACAGGAGGTTAAAGCCCGGAATGGTAAAGTGATAGCGGTTGTGACTGAAGGGGATGAGATGATCTCAAAGACTGCCGATCATATACTTGAAATTCCGGCAGCCGATCAGAAATTGCTGTCACTTCTTTCTGTTATCCCCTTGCAGCTTATTGCCTATCATATTGCAGTGATGCGTGGATGTAATGTAGATCAGCCCAGAAACCTCGCCAAGTCAGTGACGGTTGAATAATAAGGATGTTTTATCTCCTTTCGTATTGATCCTCATAGTATTTACTATAATCTCCTGTGATTACGTTTGTGACCCATTTATCGTTTTCTAGATACCAGTCCACGGTTTTTTCCAGTCCTTCTTCAAATTTCAATGACGGTTGCCAGCCAAGTTCTGATTGTAATTTGGAAGAATCGATGGCATACCTGAGATCATGTCCTGCCCTGTCTTTAACAAAGCTTATCAGGCTTTCGGATGTGCCCTCTTTTCTGTTAAGCTTTTTGTCCATGATCCTGCACAGAAGCCGGATCAGATCTATATTTTTCCATTCATTGTTCCCTCCGATATTGTAGGTTTCCCCGATCCTTCCCTTTTGAAAGATTTCATGAATTGCCCTGGCATGATCGATTACAAAAAGCCAGTCCCTGATATTCTCACCTTTACCGTAAACCGGTATGGGGCGCATATTTTTTATGTTGTTAATGGCAAGGGGAATAAGCTTTTCAGGAAACTGATTAGGCCCATAGTTGTTGCTGCAGTTGGATATTATCACTGGCATTTTAAAGGTATTGTAATATGCCCGTACGAGATGGTCGGATCCGGCTTTGGAAGCTGAATAGGGGCTTTTCGGGTCATAGGGGGTAGATTCGGTAAAATATCCTTCATCTCCAAGACTTCCGTATACTTCATCGGTAGAGATATGGTAGAATAACTTTTTTTCGGGATTGTCTTTCCAGATGCTTCGTGCTGCATTAAGAAGATTTGCTGTTCCTACAACATTAGTGTAAATAAATTCCATCGGACTGGTTATGGACCTGTCTACATGAGATTCGGCTGCCAGATGGATGACTGTATCAAATTCATGTTTATTAAAGAGATCCTGTATCTGATCTGAATTTGTTATATCCGCCTTTAGAAAATGATAATTATTATAATCTTCGATATCGGTCAGATTTTCAAGATTGCCGGCATAACTCAGTTTATCAAGATTAAAAATTACGTAGTCAGGGTATTCCTTTACAAAAAGTCTTATAACATGAGAACCTATAAAACCTGCCCCTCCTGTAATTAGAATTTTTTTCATATTTTCTTTATTTTTCAATGTTTTCTCTGTAATTTTTCTCCCAGTTCCATGCACTGAGGAGTGTTTCCTCCAGACCTTTTTCAGCTTTCCATCCGAGTTCTGCATTGGCAAAACGGGTATCGGCATAGACTTTTTCAACGTCACCTTCCCGGCGGTCAACTATCCTGTATTTAAGCTTTAAGCCAGTAGCTTTTTCAAATGCGCTGATCACCTCCAGTACTGAATTGCCTTTCCCTGTTCCCAGATTAAACACTTCGTAGTTGTCCTTATACTTATTATTCAGCAGACGTTCTATAGCCACCACATGTGCTTTTGAAAGATCCACTACATTGATGTAGTCTCTTACAGCCGATCCGTCGGGAGTATCATAATCATCGCCAAAAACTTTCAATTCCTCACGTATTCCGTATGCAGTCTGGGTAATAAAAGGAACCAGATTATTGGGGATTCCCAGGGGTAATTCCCCTATTTCTGCTGAAGGATGTGCCCCGATAGGATTGAAGTAGCGCAGGGATATGATTTTCAGTTGGGGATTTACATGGCTGGTATCTCTCAGAATTTCTTCGGAGATCTGTTTTGTATTCCCATAAGGAGAATTCGCCGGTTTAATTGCGGCATCTTCTGAAACAGGCAGCGAATCCGGTTCTCCATAAACTGTACACGACGAGCTGAAGACAATATTTGGAATATCGTGATCCCTCATGTTTATAAGGAGATTTATGAGAGAATTTAAATTATTCTGATAGTACATAAGGGGTTTTTCCACCGATTCACCCACAGCTTTATGAGCAGCGAAATGTATAATAGCCCTGATGCCTTTATATTTATTGAACAACTCCTGTGTTTGTGCAGCCTCAGCAAGATCGGTTTCTTCAAAAACAGGTTTATTACCTGTGATGTTAGCGATCCTGTCAACTACCGCTCTATCGGAATTCGAAAGATTGTCTGCAATAAGCACTTCATATCCTTTTTCCATAAGTTCGACACAGGTATGGCTTCCGATATATCCTGTTCCTCCTGTAACCAATATCATATTTGTTTTTTAAATTATTAGAGATCCAAAAAAACTATAAGCTCCAGTAATCCAGTTCCCGGATCTTATTTCTGAATATACCCTTGAGGTCGACAATAAGAGATTCCTTGAAACAAATCTCTTTAAAGTATTTTTCATTCAGCGATAAATATTCCTTATGATTAACGGCAATTATCACGCAGTCATAGCGTGGGTTAATTGTCCTGGACAAAGAAAAGCCGTATTCTTCTTTTACTTCTCCGGAAGATGCGTGAGGGTCAACAACATCCACATTCAACCCAAATTCTTTTAGTTCCCTGTAAACATCAGCTATTTTGGAATTTCTTATATCACTTACATTTTCTTTAAAGGTGATTCCCATAATGAGAATCCTGGATTTCCGGGGGTTTTTATCCATGGCAATAAGCTTTTGGGCAATGGTTTTTGCCACATAATTACTCATTCCATCATTAATACTCCTTCCCGAATTAATGATCTGGGCATGATGTCCGAATTTCGCTGATTTATAAGTAAGATAATAAGGATCCACACCAATGCAATGTCCGCCTACAAGACCCGGAAAGAAGTTAAGAAAATTCCATTTGGTTCCCGCTGCTTCCAGAACTTCAAAGGTATTAATATTCATCTTGTTGAATATCATAGAAAGTTCATTCATAAAAGCGATGTTAATATCGCGCTGTGAATTCTCTATGATTTTGGCGGCTTCAGCAACCTTAATAGAGCTTGCCCGGTGTACACCAGCTTCAATGATCATTTCATAAACCTTTGCAATTTCTTCGGAGGATTCCTCATCACAACCTGACGTAACCTTTACGATTTTTGTTAGGGTATGTTTTTTGTCTCCGGGGTTGATTCGTTCAGGTGAAAACCCCACTTTAAAATCCTTTAAAAAAGAAAGACCGGAATTTTCTTCCAGAAGAGGAACACAGTCCTCTTCGGTACATCCCGGGTAAACGGTAGATTCGTATACAACGTAATCGCCGGGCTTTAGTGCTTTGCCTACTGAACGGCTTGCACCAAGGAGAGGCCTTAAATCCGGACTTTTGTGTTCGTCGATGGGAGTTGGTACAGCAACTATATAGAAATCTGCTTTTTTAAGATCCTCGGGGTCGGATGTAAATTCGATATCCGCATTGTCGAAATCGGATGATTCAAGTTCATTGCTGGGATCGATTTTTTGCTGCATAAGTTTAATACGCTCTTCTTTGATGTCGAATCCAATAACAGGGACTTTTTTTGCGAATTCCAAAGCAATGGGCAAGCCTACGTAGCCTAGACCAACGACGGCAATTTTTTTGTCTTTATTAATTATTTCTGAATACATCGGATGAATTATTTTAATATTTTTTTCAAAATTGGGTGATATTCTCCTTTTAGTCCTACCGGATTAGAATTTCTTATGGTATAAACCGTTTCAATTGAACTTTTCGCATCGCTGAGACCGAATCCGTTTCCTTTTAATATTTCTTCATAGGTAGTGGTATGCAGATCAGTAAAGCCTCCACTGAATTCAAGTTCTTCACCATCCACATTTATGCTTCGGTATGTTCTTTGCCCCTTGTCTTTAACTTTTTTGGGTATATCATCATAATCAAGGCTAAGGAACCATCTGACCCTGGCTTTATCCAATTCAAGGTAGCCTCCGGCTTTATCTTTTTCCAGAACTTGTACAATATTTTCTTTAACATTACCAAATATCCAGGTAAGCATATCAAAAAAATGCACTCCTATATTGGTTGCGATACCCCCTGATTTTTCGGTGTCACCTTTCCATGAGTAATGGTACCATTTTCCCCGGCTTGTGATATAGGAGAGATCTATATCATGCATCTGACCGGAAGGAGCAGCCTCAATTTTCTTTTTGAGTTCCAGGATTGAGGGATGATAACGGAGTTGAAGGACGTTATAGACCTTTTTACCTGTCTGCCTTTCAAAATCAAGCAGGCCATCTATATTCCATGGGTTCAATACCAGAGGTTTTTCACAGATTGCGTCGGCCCCGCTTCTTAATGCAAAACGGATATGAGAATCATGCAGATAATTGGGAGAACATATGCTCACATAATCGATATTATTTCCTGTCCTTCGCAGTTTATCAATATGCCTGTCAAATCTTTCAAATTCCACAAAGAAATCGGCATTTGGAAAATAATTGTCAATAAATCCAACGCTGTCGAAACGGTCGAGAGCAGCCATCAGGTTATGTCCCGTTTCTTTTATTGCTCTTAGGTGACGAATGGCGATATATCCGGCAACCCCTATGAGTGTAAAATTTTTTGGCATAAGTAAAACACTAATTTTTGAATTTAACAACTATATCATTAACAAGTTTGTATTTATCATTACTTTCAGGACAAATGGCTATACCATTATTATCAAAGTTTAGCCTATGGCCGTATTCGCTCATCCATCCACTTTGTTTGGCGGGATTACCGATCATGAGCGCATAATCTTTGACATCTTTTGTAATCACAGCACCGGCACCAATAAAAGAATACTTTCCAATGGTATTACCACAGATTATTGTTGCATTAGCACCTATTGATGCACCCTGCTTGACCAGGGTTTGCATATACTGATCTTTTCTTCTTACTGCACTTCTTGGATTTATCACGTTGGTAAAAACCATTGAAGGGCCCAGAAACACATCATCCTCACAGATAACTCCGGTGTAAACGGAAACATTGTTTTGAACTTTTACATTATTCCCCAGGATTACCTGGGGGGATATTACCACATTCTGTCCCAGATTGCAATTTTCTCCTATGATACAATTATTCATTACATGTGAGAAATGCCATATCTTTGTCCCGGGACCAATTACACAGCCTTCATCAATCACTGCTGTCTCATGAGAGAAATACTTTTTTTCTTCCATTATCTAGTTCTTAAAAAAACTTTTGACAGCATCACAGATATAGTTTAGCTGATCTTTTGTCAGTTCCGTATGCATTGGGAGCGAGAGCACCTCCCGTGTGGCTTTTTCCGTTACAGGAAAATCGCCTTCTTTGTATCCAAGATCTTTATATGCTTTTTGTAAGTGCAGTCCGACAGGATAGTAGATCATTGCCGGAATATCCTTTTCGTTGAGATATTTTTTAAGGGAATCCCTTTCGTTTTCCGGTACCCTGATGGTATACTGATGAAAAATATGACCGGAATATGCAGATCTTACCGGAAGTTTAATATCCGGAATCCCGGCAAGCAAAGTATCGTAATAATCGGCTGCTTTCCTACGGGAAATATGGTAATCATTAAGATAGCGGAGCTTAATTTTCAAAATTGCAGCCTGCAGGGTATCAAGTCTTGAATTAACACCAACATAATCGTAGTGATACCGCACTTTCATTCCGTGATTCACCATGGCCGATATCTTTTCAGCCATTAATTTGTCCCGGGTAAAAATAGCGCCGCCATCTCCGAAAGCGCCCAGGTTTTTTGAAGGGAAAAATGAAGTGCATCCTACATCTCCTATGGTTCCTGCCTTTTGTGATTTGTTTTCATTGAAATAATAGTTTGCTCCAAGGGCCTGGGCTGCATCTTCGACGATAAACAGTTCTTTTTCCTTTGCTATATCCAGGATTCCAGTCATATCGGCACACTGGCCAAAAAGATGCACAGGAAGAATGACCCTGGTTTTTTCTGAGACAGTGTTGCGTATTTTGTTAACATCAAGAATGAATGTATCTTCTTCTATATCGGCAAGGACAGGTTTTAGCCCCAGAAGTTTAATAACCTCGATAGTTGCAATAAATGTAAAGGGGGTTGTAATCACTTCATCACCTGGCTTGAGGTTTAGAGCCATAAGGGCGACCTGAAGGGCATCGGTACCGTTTCCACAGGGTATTACATGGTCAACTTCCAGATACTTTTCCAGTTCTTCTGCGAATTCTTTTACTTCCGGTCCTTTGATAAAAGAGGTGTTTTCAATTACATCCCTGATTGCATTCATTATTTCCGGTTCAATTTTCCGGAATTGTGAAAGCAAATCGACCATTTGGATTTTTCTCATAGCATTCACCGTATTTTGATCTGCTAAGATAAATAATATCAGCAAGAAATTTGGTGATCATTTAATGAAAGGTTAGTAAATTTGTTTGGAAGGTAATCAGAACACTATTAATTTTGGAGAAAACATTTTCTTAATAGGGGAAAAATTAAATTGGACATTCAAAACTATATTGCTGCATTTCTGCTTACACATGATAAGCTTCACTTTCCGGGTTTAGGAACTATAGTAATAGTTCATTCCGGTGCAAATGTTGAAAAAGCCAGGATCAGTCCACCGGGATCGGAACTGGTCTTTACATCAGAAGAAAATGCTGATGAGGAAAATCACTTTGCAGGATATTTAGCGGAACAGGAGAACATAAGTGATGAGGAAGCTATGCAGAGGTTCCTGGAATTTATTGATGAGATAAAATTTGCTTTTAACAAGACCGATAGCTTCACTATACCCGGTGTATGTACTCTGGCTCTTGATGAAGATAATAATGTAAATCTTGAACAAGATCGTGATTTCATTGCTGATCCTGAATATTACGGTCTGGAAAGCTTTGAAATTGATTCTTTGAGGGATGCGGAAGAAGATGAAAGGGATAGTGGAGAAAAAGAAACTGAACCTGAGGAGAGGAAAGATTTTTACAGTGAAAAAATGGGATGGGTCCTTGATGAAGAGCAGGACATGCATAAATTTGAGGAAACTTATATTAGAGGTTCTGCAAACAATGTTCGGAAATTTGACAAAAGAGAAGAAAAAGAAGAACAGTCTGCTACAGAAAAAGAATCTCAGAGGTCTTTTCCGGATCCCCCACCACCACCTCCTCCTCCTGTTTCCCCAGCTCCTCCGGGTGCTTCAGGGAAAATGAAAAGAAAAGGAAGGAGACGTGGATTAAGAATTGCTCTTACTATTACAGGAATTGTAATATTAATTATTGCTGCATTTATTCTTATTCCGGTAAAGACGGAAATTTTCACTAATGACATTGATTTCCATGATATTTTTGGGAGTTCCGGGGAGATGGAAGTTAATGATAACTTTTCGGATGTAAAAGATGAGGAATTCGATTTTGATGAAATGGTTGATGGCCTCGGAGACGAGCTCGATTCATCTGCAAGGATGGAAAATGCTTTAGGCATGCCTGAAGAATCGTCAGAAAAAGCTGCATCAGTAGATGGCGATAAGGAGGAATACATTGAATATCATATAATTGCGGGCAGTTTTCGTGATTATGAGAATGCACGTGAACTTCAGCAGGAGCTTACCCTAATGGGTTATCCCAGTTTGATCATTGAGCCGGGAAACGGCATTTACCGGGTAAGTGCAATTTCTTTCAGGGATAAAGTTACAGCGCTGAATGAACTGGTTGCATTTCGTGAAAAAACAGGATTAAGCACTGCCTGGTTAATGAACCTTGAATAGGAAAGAGAGCTTCAATTAACCGGTGCACCGTTTGAAGCATTTTCGCCGGGCTCAACAAAATAGAGCTGACCGTCTGGTTCTTCCGAAAGTAATAACATTCCCTGCGATTCTATTCCTTTGATCTTTCTTGGAGCCAGGTTGAGGAGAATACATACCTTTTTTCCGGGCAGGTCTTTAGGATTATAATATTCTGCAATGCCTGAAACTACGGTTCTCTGATCAATACCTGTATCCACCTTCATTTTGATCAGTTTTTTGGTCTTTGCTACTTTTTCTGCTTCCAGTATGGTGGCTACACGTATGTCCATTTTGGTGAAATCTTCGAAACTAATTTCTTCTTTGGAGGGACTCAGTTTTTTTCCGGCATTCTCATTATCCACTTTATTTTCCTGCAATTTTTTTAATTGGACATCAATTTCATCATCCTCGATTTTCTGAAAAAGGAGGGAAGGACTTTGAATTTCGTGATTTTCCGGGATTATGTTTGTTTTCCCGGCACTGTCCCATTTAAGATCCTTCAGATTCAGGAATCCCTTTAATTTTTCAGAGGTTGAGGGGAGAAAGGGATTGGAGAGGATTGCCAGGTTAGCTGTAAGCTGAAGAGATATGTGCAGGATAGTTTTAACCCTTTCTTTGTCGGTCTTGATCAGTTTCCACGGCTCGGTATCGGCCAGGTATTTATTTCCAAGCCGGGCAAGGTTCATAGTTTCTTTTAGGGCTTCTCTGAATTTAAATTCCTCGAGAGCCTCTTCGATTTTATTTTTCAGCAGACCGATTTCATTTAATACCTTCTTATCTTCTTCATTAAGATTGGTAATAGCAGGAATGATTCCACCGAAATATTTATGGGTAAGAACCATTGCCCTGTTTACAAAGTTTCCCAATATGGCTACCAGTTCGTTGTTATTTCTGGACTGGAAATCTTTCCATGTGAAATCATTGTCTTTGGTTTCAGGGGCATTTGCACACAGGACATACCTGAGCACATCCTGTTTATCCGGAAAATCTTCGAGGTATTCATGCAGCCATACTGCCCAGTTTTTGGAGGTAGAGAGTTTATCTCCTTCGAGATTCAGAAATTCATTTGCCGGCACATTTTCCGGAAGTATATAACTTCCCTCGGCTTTCAGCATAACGGGAAAAACAATGCAGTGAAAGACGATATTATCCTTGCCAATAAAATGTATAAGCCTGGTTTTTTCATCTTTCCAGTACTTTTCCCAGTCGGGGGTAAGTTCCCGGGTTGCGGAAATATATCCTATGGGGGCGTCGAACCAGACATAAAGTACTTTTCCCTCTGCATTTTCAACGGGTACGGGGATTCCCCAGTCCAGGTCCCGGCTTACTGCCCGTGGATGAAGTCCGCTGTCGAGCCATGACTTACACTGTCCGTAAACATTAGGTTTCCAGTGTTTATTATCTTCGAGTATCCATTTTCTGAGAAAATCTTCATATTCATTAAGAGGAAGGAACCAGTGTTTGGTTTCTTTCAATTCGGGTACTGAGCCAGAGATGGTAGATTTAGGCTTTATCAGGTCAGTAGGGTTAAGTGATGAGCCGCAGCTTTCGCATTGATCCCCGTATGCGTTTTCATTTCCGCATTCAGGACAGGTCCCGGTAATGTATCGGTCGGCCAGAAATTGTTTAGCCTCAGGATCATAATATTGTTCGGTAGTTTTTTCCAGGAATTTATCTTTATCGTAAAGAGTTTTAAAGAAGGATGAAGCAGTTTCGTAATGCACCGGTGAAGTTGTGCGGGAATAAATGTCGAATGTGATTCCTAATTTTTCGAAAGACCTCTTATTGAGTTCATGGTATCTGTCGACGATGTCTTTCGGGGAAACCCCTTCTTGTCTTGCTTTGATTGTAATGGGCACTCCATGTTCATCAGAGCCGCAAATAAACAATATATCTTTTCCTTTAAGTCTGAGATATCGGGAATAAATATCAGCAGGAATATAAACTCCGGCGAGATGACCGAGGTGGATGGGGCCGTTTGCGTACGGCAGGGCAGCGGTTAAGAGATATCTCTGGTAATCTTTCATTTTTTTAGAAATTTTGAAATGCAAAGATAAGAAAAAGGGAATAGGGAGCAATTTCCCCTACTGTCTGTGATAATAAATTTAAATGGAGTATTGAAGTAATAATTTCAGGGAGGGAAATTTATAAAAAAGAGGGGGATGGGGTTAAAGGTTGTTTTTTAGGTGACTGGTTTATAGGCGGTTATGGTGTGCGAAACCCGAACAGACCCTAAGGGTTGTAACCCTTAGGGTCTGTTCGGGTTCTAAGAAGCTCTTGAAGCTAAAAATAAGTTTGTAAGCAAAATTTCCGTATTTTTGGAAAAATTCATTTTAATGATAACACCTGCTTACCTTAAGAAGGGAGATACCGTAGGGATAGTCGCTCCGGCCCGGAAAATTCAAAAAAATGAAATTGAAAACTTTTTGAATGTTCTGGATTCCTGGGGACTTAAATGGAAATTTGGTGAACATCTTTTTGGTGAGCATTTCATTTTCTCGGGAACAGACGAGGAAAGAGCAAATGATATGCAGAAGATGATAGATGATAAAAACATCCGAGCAATATTTTGTGCCCGGGGAGGATATGGTTCCGTGAGAACCCTTCAACATCTTGACTTTTCAGGTTTCGAAAAAGATCCCAAATGGCTGATAGGCTATTCGGATATAACTGTTTTTCATTCTTATGTTAATAAGTTTACCGGTGTGGAGACCCTCCATGGAATGATGCCTTTCTGCTTTAGAGATAAAACGGATGAGGAAAGTATTAAGAGCCTGAAGATTGCCCTATTCGGTGAAGAGCTGATCTATCAGATCAGTCCGCATGAACTGAACATTGAAGGTGAAGTTGAGGGTGAATTGGTTGGAGGGAACCTCTCCTTGCTGAATAGTCTTAATGGTACCGTATTATTCCCCAATCTGAAAAATAAAATTCTTTTTATTGAAGAAGTGGATGAATATCTTTATAATATAGACAGGATGATTATGAACCTGTCTCTCAGCGGGGCTTTTAACAGGATAAAAGCCCTGGTTGCCGGGAGTTTTACCGGCACAAAGGACAATGATGATCCCTTCGGAAAGACGGAATATGAGATCATACATGAAATAAGCGATCATTATAATATACCGGTATGCTTCAATGTGCCGTCCGGACACGATTTTAGAAATAAAACGCTGATATTTGGCCGTAAAATGTATCTAAGGGTAGAGGAGAGTCATTCTTCTCTTATTTTTAACCCTTAATATGCATAACTATGGCAAGACATAATGAAAAAGGCAATAAAGCTGAACAAATAGCAGCAGAATACCTGGCAGGAAAAAATTACAGGATCAGGGAAAAAAACTGGCGGTATTGTCACAAAGAGATTGATATTATTGCCGAAAAAGATGGTAAACTAATTATTGTGGAAGTTAAATCAAGAACCGGGGAAGGAGAAGAAGATGCTTCCGAGATCTTCAGCACCGTTAAAATGAAAAACATGGTTGATGCCGCAGAAGCCTACATTTTTAAAGAAAATCTGATGATGGAGGTGCAGTTTGATTTTTTTCTTGTGATCTTTAATCCTCTTGGCCATAAGGTTCAACATATCCCGGAAGCATTTATCCCGGGTGTAAACTGGTAGGAATGAATATTGAAGAAATACGCGATTACTGCATTGATAAGGAAAATGTTACAGAAGGATTTCCATTCGGGGAACAGACACTGGTATTCAAGCTTTCAGGAAAAATTTTTGCAACCCTCAGTCTTCGTGGCGATACAAGGATGAATCTTAAATGTGATCCGGAAAAGGCCATCGCCCTGAGAGAGCATCATCATTATGTATTACCCGGATATCATATGAATAAACGGCATTGGAATACTATTCTTTTTGAACATGCTTCCGGGGATGAAATGAAAAAGTGGATTGATCATTCTTATGATCTGGTGTATAAATCACTTCCTGGGGTGAAAAGGTAGTGTATTTCTTGTTTTTTTTGAAAAAAAAGAAAAAGTTTTGTAACTACTCAGTTAATGATTATTTCTTAATTCATTTATGAGGTTTAAGCAACATGAATAGTTACAAAGTTTTTAATGCAGCATTAATACTAATGAGTGTCTGTCCATAATGTCAGTGAGACTATGATTTTGGTTTTCAAAATCATTTAGCCGAACTGATCCCGTCCCGAAAGCTTTCGGGAAATAGTCGAGGGATCTCAGTGAGACTATGATTTTGGCCTTCAAAATCATATAGCCGAACTGATCCAGGGCAATAGCCGAGGGATCTCATCAGTGGTATTTCCCGGAGTACCGCGGACAGGCGTGATCGCGTTCGCATAAAGCTTCAGCGACACGCGGTCGCAAGCCTTAATCTCGAACGTTAGCTTCGCTGAGCTCACCGCCAATTGGCGGGTTCGGTTATGATCCGGACACTCGAATTTATGAACAGACGTTAATGAGTTTATAAAACCTTCATATGCAATGAAAAAATTGTTTAATTATTTCCTGCAAGGTCTTTTGTATATAACCCCTCTTGGCCTTACAATTTATGTGATTTATTTTCTGTTTAATCTGTTAGATGGATTGATACAGGAATATTTACAGCAATGGTTTAATATTCATATCCCAGGTCTTGGATTAGTGATCCTGTTCCTTGTTATAAGTCTTCTGGGTTTTATCGGGCATTCCGTGATATTCAGACCCTTGAATAGTTTTATTAATAAACTTTTAAACAGGGCCCCCCTGTTAAAATTAATTTATAATTCCATCAGTGACCTTCTTAACGCTTTTGTGGGTAAAGAACGGAAATTCAATAAACCTGTACTGGTAAAGGTAAATACCATATCGGAACTTGAGAAGATCGGCTTCCTTACTCAGGATGATCTGACCGATTTGGGGATTAAAGACAAAGTAACAGTATATTTCCCTCATTCCTACAATTTTTCAGGTGAAATGTTTGTGGTTCCCGTCAAGCATGTCCGGCCAATTAATATGTCGCCAGCCGATGCAATGAAATTTGTGGTTTCGGGAGGTGCCTCAAAGAGTTAAACGATCTTCATTTATGATATTTAATTCATCCAATCAGTAAATTACATCCTCTAACATCACTGGCATCCATTCTTCCTAATACTTCAAAACTATTATCCTTATTCACCCTGCCTATATCAGAAGTTGCGAGGAAAGAACAACTATGCAGATTGGCGAGGTCGATAATGTTAATGCTACCGGTCTTTCCAGGTGAAAGCAGGTTAAAGGGATCATGGCTGTCTCTGATCAGGACTTTCATCCATGGAGGACTGAAGAATCTTCCTTCTCCATACGAATAGGCCTGAGAGAGTAATTCCGTCATTCCGTATTCCGAATGTATTTTTCCGGTGTGAAAGCTTTTTTTCAGGATCTCATGAAGTTCATTCCTGGTGATTTCTTTTTCCTTTCCTTTCATGCCTCCTGTTTCCATAAATATTACGCCCGAGAGATCTTCACTGTACTTCTTGGTCAGTTCGATAAAGGCAAAGCTGACTCCCAGTAACAGGGTTTTTTGACCTTCGGCTTTCAACTTTTTTAGTTTTTTTATCAATTTTTCATGATCATGGAGATAAAAACCACTGTCATGATGCTGACTTTTCCCGATAAGCCTGTCCATCATGTAAACCAGTGAAGAACCTTCTCTTTCAAGATACGAAGGTAAAAGAGCCAGAATAGAATACCGGGCAGGTGAACCATAGAACTGCTGAAAAGCTTTTGAAAAGCTGTATTCATATAGTTCCGGATCGGCTACATAATGCCGGCTCCTGACAGATCCGGTTGTGCCGCTTGAAGAGAATACAATCTTTTCTTTTTTTCTCCGGTCAATGATCTTGTGATTTTTGAATAATTCAACAGGCAGAAAAGGAATTTCCCTGATTGATCTTACCTTTTTCGGGGATATACAGAGGTAATTCACGAATTCATGATACACCTCTGTATATTTATATTGCTTTCTGAAAATTTCCAGTGCATGATGTTCGAATTCTTCATAGGATCGAATCTGAAATATTGGATTCATCAAAATTTCATTAATAATGAGAGCTATGCAAGATTATGGTTTTCCCTTACAAAACAACCTAAGTGCTTATGCTTTAGGATGCCGGTAAGAGCATAATAAACCAAATTCTTAAATCAGAGATAAAGATACATAAAGAAAAAGAAAATATCCCGCAGGCTCAGGCCTGGAGAAAAGAAAGAGGGTGTCTAACGTAATAATTATTTTGAAAGAACTTACAATCTGAAAGCATTCCTCCTTTCTGTCCCACCCAACCCTCCCCACCTGAGGGTTTGGGTGGGGCAAACGGAAGGATGCTTTCAATTTGTAAGTATGCCAAACCTTAAAATTACTTTTTAGTCCCCAGCAAATAGTTGGTGATAAACAAAAAATAACTGTAGAATTGGCACCTTTAAATAAAAGAGTTACATGTAAGACATCCTCAATAAAGTCGGGTGTCTGGATCATAACCGAATCCGCCAAATGGCGGTGAGCTC
>CAYRTD010000025.1:0-34018 GCA_964426915.1 uncultured Bacteroidaceae bacterium
TGCTTTCAATTTGTAAGTAACCTAAACTTAAAAAATACTTTTTAGACACCCTCATGTTCGAGATCAAGGCGTGCAACCGCGTGTCGCTGAAGCTTTAGGCGCCTACGCTAAAGCTTCAGCGACAGCGTGCGGAGGCACAAAATTTTAATCCGCAGTATACTAGCGTATATGAGGAATTAAAATTTTTGCAAAAACGCAGATATCGGACATTATGGACAGACACTAAATAAAAGAGTTACATGTAAGAGAGCTTCTATATATCCATAGTTGTTAAAAGGCGAACTCTCCGGTTATTATCTTATTAAGACGTGCAATCTGACTTCTGGTACCTAAAACAAAGAGACGATCATTGGGAGTAATTATAATTTCCGGAAGAGGATTTATGAGATAAGAATTATCTTCTCTTTTTATTCCAATAATATTGGCTCCTGATTCATTTCTTATATCAAGCTCACGAATAGACTTTCCGGCAAAACAGGAAGCCAGATTTTTACAACTTATTTCTTCAAGTGCAACATTTTCAGAACTTTGGAGCATAATATATTCAAGAAACTCAACTATGTCGGGCTGTGCAACCAGTTTAGCCATCCTTTGTCCTCCGATTTTATCCGGCATGATCACATTCGTGGCCTACCCACCGGTTATTTTATCCTTTCGGTTCTGCATTTAATAAAATTTTATACCCAATCATGCATTCGGCACAACGATTTTTATCGCAATACCTGGTTTTTAGTTCGATCAAAGCCTGGGAGTAGAATGCATTGCCAGCCTGAATGCCAAATTTATTCCATTTTTTTAATATTTCATTACTTTCAGGCGGAAGTTCCTCCATTAATTTCAAAGATAATTGCAAACAGGCTTCCTGGTTCCTGATTTTTCCATACGAAAACAAAAAAGGGACAATAGCATTTAATATCCATAATTCAAAGGTACTGTCCGAGGGAGTAAATTCCGGTCTCCTCCCTGGTAAGCCGTATAAAAAATGATCAACCCAGTAACTCTCAAGAGATCCCTTCATATGATCCTTTAACTTTTTTATGGTATTCAGTTCTTTAATTTTGTCGGCAAAAGGAAAACTATTCTTAACAAGGCAAATGAACTGGGGTATCCTAACTACAGGAAATGATGGGGGTCTTGCCCTCATAAGTTTCCAGAGATGCTTACCTGGCAATGGTTCCGGAAGATTCATCCTCAAAACAGAGTACTCCTTTTGAAGTCTCGAATAATAATGATCATCCGTCAGAGTTTCATCGAGAAAACCGGCCTGCCCGAAAAATGCTGCATTAAGTGCCAGTGGATTTTTCCGGTATTTGTAAATAAACTTTAAAGGAACCGCCCGGGCAAGCAATACGAAAAGATCGGCATTCTGTTTAGATCCGAATGCCCCTGCCAGAAGCCGGTAAAGCACCTCTTCCCAGTCATATTCGCAGCTTTTCAGGTCTGAACTTATACTTTCAACCCTTCGTTCCAGTCTTGTAATTCCCAGTTTCCCGATCCAGTCCTCATAAAAAATCTTTTCTGAGCTCCCAAAGAAGGTATAGCATTCGGGATTTTCTTTTTTTGTTGTCAGGCTTTTATATTTTTCGATCAAACGGGGATGAAAAGCAAGCCGTGCGTATGGGATCTCTTCGCCATTCTTTCTGTAAACAGAAATGTCGGATTCATACACCAGGTGAAGGATAATATTGTCATAGTCAGGATCGGTTTCATGCTTATGCAGAAACCAGTCCGAAGCCTTAACGTGAATCTCAACATTACCAGCCCAGAGAGTATCACCTATCCTGATCCTGGCATTAAAAAAATCAGGGCCCGAACTTTTATTATGCCTTCCGATATCTATAACCTCAATCCTGCAGTCACGATAATACAGGTATTCTGTATCAAAAAGATTATATTTCCAGATGAAATGAAGGAATTCTTCTTTGATCATGTTTTTTCATTAATGGTTCTACCCTTTAATGTCAAAAAGATCAAAAAATCAGCTACGGATAATCAGATTATTTTCTGTTTTTTCAGATAAACAGACATTTCATCCCTTATTTCAATAGCTTTTTCTCTTGCAGCTTCATCGAATTTTTCGGTTATATCGGCGTATATTATTGATCGACTTGAATTGACAATAAGCCCGCACTCTTTGTTCATTCCGTTTTTGGAAATTTCTTTCAGGCTACCTCCCTGAGCTCCTACGCCGGGAACAAGCAGAAAATTATCAGGTACGAGTTTTCTTACTTTTCTGATCCATTCCGCCTGTGTGGCACCGATCACAAACATGAGGTTATCTTTGGTACCCCAACCGGAGGCGGTTTTTAAAACCTCTTCAAACAAAAATGCATCATCGCTGGCTAACTTTTTCAACTGAAAATCCTCCGCACCCGCATTGGAGGTAAGTCCCAGGAGAATCACCCATTTTTCAGGATACTGAAGAAAAGGAAGGACGCTGTCTCTCCCCATGTAAGGCGCTACTGTAACAGCGTCGAAATCAATGTGATGAAAAAAAGCGGTTGCATACATTTTGGATGTGTTCCCGATATCTCCTCTTTTGGCATCAGCAATAATGAAAATTTCAGGATGTTGGGTCCGGATATAATTGACGGTCATTTCAAGACTCATCCAGCCTGCTGTTCCCAGACTTTCATAGAAAGCCAGATTGGGTTTGTAGGCGATTGTAAGATCGGCAGTGGCTTTAATGATTTTTTTGTTGAATTCGAAAATCGGGTATTCTTCATCCAGAAGGCACTTTGGGATACGATTATAATCGGTGTCAAGCCCGATACACAGATAACTTTCTTTCTCCCGGATCTGGTTAAACAACTGTCTTGAATTCACAGAAATGTATTTTAAAATGTCAGAATATTTATAGATTTTGAATTCCCTTAGGGGAAAAAACAGCAAAAAAGCTATTTCTTTTTATTCAATTCCACTTTCCTTTAACCTCTCTGTATTTTCTTCCACCTTTAACTTTTCAATTATTTCCTCAATATCCCCGTTTAAGATTCCCTGCAAGTTATAAAGAGTAAGATTTATCCTGTGGTCTGTTACCCTGCCCTGTGAATAATTATAGGTACGAATCTTGGCAGAACGATCCCCGGAAGATACCATCGTTTTTCTCTTGGATGCAACTGCGGCCATTCTCTTCTGATATTCAATATTATAGATCCTGGTGCGCAGTTCCTTCATTGCTTTATCAAGATTCTTGAGTTGGGATTTTTCGTCCTGACAGGTTACAACAATTCCGGTAGGAATATGGGTAAGTCTGATCGCGGAATAGGTGGTATTCACCGATTGTCCGCCAGGTCCTGAAGAACAATAAGTATCTTTACGTATATCATTATCTTTCAGTTCTACCTCGAAATCCTCGGCTTCAGGAAGCACCGCCACGGTGGCTGCTGAAGTGTGAACACGCCCCTGGGTTTCTGTCTGGGGAACTCTCTGGACACGATGAACACCCGATTCATATTTCATTGTGCCGTACACACTTTCACCCTTAACATTCATTATGAGTTCTTTATATCCGCCTACCGTACCCTCTGTGGAGCTGGTAACCTCAAACTTCCATTTTTTAGTCTCAAAATACTTGCTATACATTCTGAAAAGATCACCTGCGAAAATACTGGCTTCATCTCCTCCTGTTCCCGCACGAATTTCAACTACAGCATCTTTCTCATCTTCAGGATCTTTCGGAAGAAGAAGCAGTTTAATCCGGTCTTCGAGAGGTTTAATCTTCGCATTTAGATCCTCCAGCTCTGTCTTGGCCATTTCCCTCATTTCTTCATCCTTCTCGGTAGAAAGAATTTCTTTGGCAGAATCTATATTGCTGAGTATATTTTTATAGTTCTCATAACTTTCAATAATGGGTTCCAGGTTTTTGTATTCCTTATTCAGTCTGACATAACGCTCCATATCAGAAATAATCTCCGGATTGGTAATCAGTTCGCCCACTTCATCAAACCTGGTTCTTACTCCTTCTAGCTTTTCTAAAATTAAATTTGCCATTATATTTTAATCGTATTTTTCTACCTGTACAAATGTAAGAATTTAATATTGCTCCCGATTAATACCTGAACTTTCCCTTTTCCGACTTTATTGTCAGCGATTTTCCTTCACTACTTTCACATCTTCCAATTTGTTTTGCATCGATATTAAAAGATCCGGAAATTTCAATGATCCGGTCAGCAATGGATTCAGGAACGTACAATTCCATTCGGTGGCCCATATTAAAAACCTGGTACATTTCTTTCCAGTCTGTTCCGGACTGTTCCTGTATCAAATTGAATAAGGGTGGAACCGGGAAAAGTTTGTCCTTTATAATATGAAGGTTATCAACAAAATGCAAAACCTTTGTCTGAGCGCCTCCCGAACAATGGATCATTCCGTGAATGGATTCCCTGAATTCTTCAAGAATTTTTTTAATCACAGGTGCATATGTTCTTGTTGGGGATAATACAAGCCTTCCTGCATCAAGCTTCTCATTTCCCACTTTATCGGTAAGATTCAGCTTACCGGAATAAACGAGCTCCCCGGGGATGCTTTCATCATAAGTTTCAGGATATTTTTCAGCAAGATATTTTGAAAAAACATCATGCCTGGCCGATGTCAGCCCATTACTGCCTATTCCGCTATTATATTCATTTTCATAATTAGCCTGACCAAAGGATGAAAGACCGACAATAACATCACCCGGATCGATACGGTTCTCAATTATATCCGTTCTTTTCGCCCTAGCTGTAACAGTTGAATCCACAATGACCGTTCTCACCAGATCGCCCACATCCGCAGTTTCACCACCTGTGAGGTGAATATTGATTCCTTCATCTGACATTTTCTCCGTGAATTCCTGAGTACCCTTGATAATTTCAGCAATTACTTCTCCAGGGATTTTATTCTTATTCCTTCCGATAGTAGAGGAAAGAAGTATATCATCGGTAATCCCTACGCAAAGTAAATCGTCAAGATTCATCACAATGGCATCCTGTGCGATTCCCTTCCATACAGAAATATCCCCGGTTTCTTTCCAATAAGCATAAGCAAGAGAAGATTTTGTACCGGCTCCGTCGGCGTGCATTACCAAACAATAGTCGCCGTCTTTACCGGCAAAATCAGGAATTATTTTACAAAAAGCATTGGGATACAAACCTTTATCAAGATTACTGATTGCCTTATGAACGTCTTCTTTTTGAGCAGAAACTCCTCTTTGCTGGTAACGGGATGGGGACATGGTCAATTTTTTTGTAAAAATACCACATTTATATAAAATAACAAGGTTCCTGGGAGGCCTGCTTTTGAGTGAGTGTTCAGAACCTGGATGTGGTGCAATCCGGTTTTACTGAATGAGTAACCGAGTGATAACGAGCTTTGCAAATGCACGCTGTCGCTGAAGCTTTCCGCGAGCGTAGAAGCTACTCTGCGCTGCGCCTTCAGGCAAGCTTCATGCGAACGCGGTCACGCCTGTCCACGGTACTCCGGGAAATACCGCTTAAATCCATGATAATGAGATTGAGGGTGTTTAAAAAGATTATTACGCTTTTAGACACCCTCCGTAAGGTATAAATTTATGAGATCCCTCGGCCTAGCTCGGGATCAGTTCGACTAAATGATTTTGAAAACCCAAAATCATAGTCTCACTGACATTCTGTTCCGATAGCTATCGGAACAGACACCCGACTCTATTGACAGGCACTAAATAAAGTCTATTCTTTAGGAATATAATCCGTCTTCAAAACTTTGAATTCTGTTCTCCTGTTAACCTGGTGAGCTTGTTCCTGCTGGTCTTCAGGAAGTGATTCAATATATTCTTCGGTAAGTTCCTGTCCTGTTTCGAGGAAAGAATATTGTTCAGCAATTTTTTCATCAACGACTTTTGGTTCGGTTTCTCCATATCCCTTAGCCTCAAGTCTATCAGCAGAAATTCCGCGTGAGATCAGATAATCAACGACCGATTGGGCCCTCCTTTGAGAAAGGATATTGTTATCCTCTTCAGTTCCCCTTGAATCGGTATGTGATCTGAGCTCAATGGTAATGTTTGGATTATCATTCAGGGTTTCCACAAGATTATCAAGCGACACCATGGATTCCGGTCTCAGGTCCCAGCGTGCAAAATCGTAAAAAATATTGTCTATCTCAATAACCTGGTCGACAGGTGCAAGATAAATTGTTGTCTGAAAATCAGTGGATTTTTCCCTCCCTTTTGTGGTTTCTCTTTCTTTTCCGTTCAAATAATCTTCCCGTGAAGCGATAAAAATATAATCGGTATTGGGTTTCAGCATAAAGCGAAATCCCCCGTTTTGATTGGTTTCCGTTTCAATGGTGATTCCGTCGCTTCCAACTGATTTTACAGTTGCCTCAGAAATTACCTGATCAGTTTTTTCATCTTTCACTACACCTGAAATGTTAAATTTAAGGGGTGGTAAATAGAAGGAATATATTTCATCATTTCCTCTTCCTTTTCTGCTGCTGGAAAAAAATCCACGTTCTGATTCATTCTCAAAGGTGATCCCAAAATCATCCTGAGAAGAATTTACAGGAGCTCTCATATTCTCAACCTTCCATCTGCCGCTCTCTTCCTTTGTGGCTTTGTAGATATCCAGTCCGCCCAGCCCAATGTGGCTGTCAGAGCTGAAATAAAGGGTCCCGTCGGCATGTACATAAGGAAACATTTCATTTCCCGGGGTATTGATATCCTGACCCAGATTCTGAGGTTCGCTCCAGTCATCTCCTTCATTTGCCCTGGTTACTTTCCAAATATCTTTTCCTCCAATAGATCCGCTCATGTCGGATACAAAATACAGGGTCTGATTATCGGGCGAAATGGCGGGATGAGCAACAATTATGCTGTCCGTCAGTATCGGCAATTTATTTGGTTCACTCCATTCCATGCCTGTTCTTCTTGAAGAATAGATCTGACATCCCAGCTGTTCATTTTTGCCTCTCGGGCAGCGTGTAAAATATAAGGTAGTGAAATCATGCGATATATTTGGCGTACCATCATCGGCTTCGGTACTGAATTCTTCACTCATTGGGACAGGGGTACTCCATTTCCCTTTTCTGTCCTGGCGGCTAACGAAAATATCCGAAAAATTTTCGCCGGTTGCACCGTGGGCATCCTTGCCTGTTGCGTCATCACGGGTAGAGGTAAAAAGCACGGTTGAATAATCATCCTGCGCGAAGGCAGGACTGAAATCCCGTTCCCGGGAGTTAAAATACCGCATCATATCAACTTCATAACCTACCGGATTTTCGATCCATTCAGCGGCGAGTTGACAGGAACGGATCCCGGTTTCCGCCCGTGGGTCTTCCGGCACCAGTTCTTTATATTTCTTAAACTGCTCTGAAGCTTCTTCATAATTTTCATTCATCATGAGCATTTCGGCGTAACGGAGGAAAATCTCAGGATCCTGAAAATTAAGATTAATAGCCTTCCTGTACCATACCTCAGCTTTACGTGTCTCTCTTAATATACGGTAACATTCTGCAATCTTAAATACAATTTCTCCTCGCCGGTTTCTGTCTTTTATTTTATTATAGGCTGTTTTATACAGATCTATCGCCTCGAAATATTCTCCGGCTTCATAGGCTGCATTTGCCTTACTGTCTTTCGATTTTTTCTGGGAATAGGCCTCTCCTGTTGATAATAGCATAAAAAATACCAATAAAAATCTGGAGATATTTTTCATATTAAAAAAATATAGTTTATATGGCAGAACCGGAACTGATATATCCCGTGAGATTTCGTTCATCTTCATCCTTGACAGTTATTATTCACAATTTTGTAAATTTAAGTGTTTTTTTACGATTGCAAAAAAATACTTTTTTGTTGAATATTAACGGTAAGACTGTGTAAATGTTGTGGGTGGAAGAGGTTTTTGATATTAACAGGAAATGTGCAGTAGAGAGGTACGGCCCTACGTCTCTACAAGGCACAATTATTAATCTACCTGCTAAACAACAATTCCCGGTATTTTGGCAAAGGCCAGATCTCATCATCAACGATCAACTCGAGTTTGTCCACATGATAACGAATGTCGTCGAGGAAAGGAGCTACGCTCAGGGAGTATTCTATCGCTTGTTTTTCAGTATCTGTGATTTTGTTTGCAACCTTGCGTGCTTCAATCATCTCTTTCACTTTGGCCTTGATATATGAAATATGACCGGAAATCTCCCTGATAAGATCAATCCGGGCCCCTGCGATCTCTTTAAACTCTTTCTCAATAAAAAGTTCTTTTAATCCATTGACATTTTCGATCAGGGAGGTCTGATATTCAATAGCGATAGGAACGATATGGTTCATCACAAGATCTCCCAGAACACGGGATTCTATCTGTATATTTTTGGTATAGGTTTCCAGTTTAACTTCCGTTCTCGCATGAAGCTCTCTTTCAGTCATCACGCCCTGCCGCTTAAATAATTCAACGGTTTCTTTTGTAACATAAGCCATTAATGCTTTCGGTACATTATTAATATTGGTCAGACCTCTTTTTTCTGCTTCTTTAACCCATTCTTCGCTGTAATTATTTCCGTCATAACGTATTTTCTTTGATTCAATGATGTATTTTCTCAGGACCTGGAAAATCGCTTCATCTTTTTTCACCCCTTTGTCGATTATGACGTCCACTTCCTTCTTAAAGTTAATCAACTGGTCAGCAACAGCCGTATTCAAAGCAACCATTGCACTGGAACAGTTTGCGGCAGAACCAACGGCCCTGAATTCGAAGCGGTCTCCGGTAAAGGCAAAAGGCGATGTCCGGTTCCTGTCTGTATTATCCAACAGGATTTCAGGTATTTTACCGATATTAAGTTTCAGTTCCGTTTTCTCATCAGGAGTCATTTTTTTTGAAGAGACTTTTTCTTCGATTTCATCAAGCATAACACTTATCTGGGATCCGAGAAAAGTGGAAATAATTGCAGGAGGAGCTTCATTTGCCCCAAGCCTGTGAGCATTACCGGCAGATACAATACTGGCACGAAGAAGATCCTGATTTTTATATACCGCCATTAAGGTATTCACAAGAAAAGTCAGAAACCTCAGGTTTGTCCTGGGTGTTTTTCCGGGGGAGAGAAGATTCGTTCCCGTATCGGTCGATAAGGACCAATTATTATGTTTACCGGAACCGTTGACATCCTTAAAGGGTTTTTCATGAAACAATACCCGGAAATTATGTTTTCTGGACACTCTTTTGGCTATATCCATAATCAGAAGATTATGATCGACAGCAAGATTGGTTTCCTCGTAAATAGGAGCACATTCATACTGGTTGGGAGCCACCTCGTTATGCCGGGTTTTTACCGGAATTCCTAATTTATAGGCCTCAATTTCAAAATCGTACATAAATGCTTTCACCCTTTCAGGTATGGAAGAAAAATAATGATCATCGAGTTGCTGATCTTTTGCAGAAGCATGGCCCATGAGAGTTCTGCCTGTAAGTGTAAGATCCGGGCGGGCAAGGTACAGAGATTCATCAACCAGGAAATATTCCTGTTCCCATCCCAAATTTGAATTGACCCTGGTAACATTCCTGTCGAAATATTGGGCAACATCTGTAGCCGCTTTATCTACTGCTGATAAGGCCTTAAGTAAAGGGGTCTTGGAATCCAGGCTGTCTCCCGTATAAGAAACAAAAATTGTGGGAATACTGAGTGTATTTCCTATAATAAAGGCCGGAGATGTAGGATCCCAGGCAGTATATCCTCTCGCTTCAAAGGTATTCCTTAATCCGCCGCTTGGAAACGAGGATGCATCAGGCTCCTGTTGCGCAAGCAATTTGCCCCTGAAATTCTCCACCACTCCTCCTCCCGGAGCATGCTCAATGAAAGCATCGTGCTTTTCTGCAGTGCCGTCGGTAAGTGGGTGAAACCAGTGTGTATAATGGGTTACACCACGTTCCATCGCCCAGGCTTTCATGCCGGAAGCAACCTGATCCGCCACTTTGCGGTCAATTCTTGTTCCCTTGTCAATGGCTTCCATTACCTTGGAGTAAGCTTCTTCTGAAAGGTATTTCCTCATTTTGTGGTAATCAAAAACACTCGTTCCATAATAATCGGAAATTTTTGCTGAAGGAGCATCTACAAATTTTGGCTCGTGATTAAAAGCCTCTTTTAATGCATCAAAACGGACAAATGCCATGGTAATCTGTTTTTAGGATTATGATTAATAAAATTTCCGTAAAGATACGGTTTTTTATCAATGTCATGATTTTTGTTAGACAATTTAATATTTTTTTATCTTTTTATTACAATTCGCCATGTTTTTTTGCGGGTCTTGCAAAAAAATAGCACTTTTCAGAAATTCCGGATCCGGTTCTTTTTAGTAAGCCATTTTTGTTTACCTTGGACAATCATACTTTCTAATTCTTATCGATCATGAGTTTAACAGACATAACAGGCACATCCGGAGTATTTTTGATCCTCTTCGCATATTTTCTTCTTATCACCAGAAAGCTTTCCAGGGACAGCATGGTTTACCTCCTGATGAATATCGTTGGGGCGGGCCTGGCCTGCATAGCATCGATTATGTTAAATTACTGGCCCTTTATTATTCTTGAGAGTGCGTGGACGGGGGTATCGGTTTATGCAATATGGGAGAGGGTGAAAGTAGGAGGAAGGAAGCAGGAGGCAGGAAGGAAGTATTAGTTTACGGTTTTTATGATTTTCCCGCTGAAAACACCTTTAGCGCTTCTAATCACTATCAAGTATGTTCCCCGAGTAAGTTTACGGAGATTCAGGTTATAGACCGGTCTGTTTTCATCGGCAATAAAATGAAATTCTGTCTGTAAAGCACCCCTGGTGTTGAATAGCTGAATAGATTCAATTCCGGGATTTTCCTCAAAGCTAAGGCTAAGCTCATCGAACACAGGTAATCGTCGATAAACTCATGGCCATACACATCCCAGTTTTGGGGTTTGGTATCGTTTGTTCCCAGGAGAATAACACATATCTCCGGGGGCGTAAGCAAGGTAGTCAACCAGGTGTTGGGTGTCCCAGTATGAAACATCGCCATTTTTTAGCATGGCGGTAGTGGTTAAACCAAAGTTTTTGACGATACAAGTATCGCCTTAGGTTTCACTCAGCGGCCCCTGTAGTCGGGCAGGATACGAGGTTACCCCGGATTCGTGAGTAATTATTGTTTGATGGCTTACTTTATTCCATGCTTTTCAGGTATTTGTAAAGATCGCTGTCGGTTGAAAGGATAACCGTAGTAGTGGAATCGAATGTATTATTAAACGTTTCCATACTTTTTATAAAGCTGTACAGTTCTATTGATCTGCTTGATTTGTTGTAGGCGCCGGCATAGATGCGGGCAGCTTCAGCGTCAGCTTTTCCTTTAATCGTTTCAGCTTCTTTATATGCTTCCGACTCTATCTGGTTCAATTCGCGTTCTTTCTCTCCGTTAATCCTTGAAGCTTCACCTTCACCTTCGGATCTGAATTTGTCGGCAATACGTATTCGCTCGCTCTTCATGCGGTCGTAAACCCGTTCCCTGACATCCTCGACGTAATTTATTCGTTTAAACCGGAAATCAAGTATTTCTATGCCAAGGTCTTTTGTCTCTTCATTCGCTTTTTCCTGAATAATATTCTGGATTCTTTTTCTGCCCACCTCAATCCGGGCAAGCGAATCTTCGATTATTACACTTATTTTAGCGGTTGTGTCAGCTTCCCGATTAGTGTTCCTTACAACTTCTTCCAAACTGTGACTGGCTACCTGGTCACGCGTTTCACCATCAATTATATCGTCGAGCCTGCTTTGCGCACCCCGCTCGTTGGTAAGGCGTTTATAAAACTGCAGTGGGTCGGTGATATGCCAACGGGCGTAGCTGTCAACAAAAATAAATTTTTTCTCTTTTGTTGGAACTTGGTTGGGATCGCCATCCCACTCCATATAACGTTTTTCGAAAAAATTCGTTTTCTGAATAAAAGGAGTTTTGATTTTCAACCCGGGTTCAGTCACGGCATCACCGATTGGTCTTCCGAATTGAGTTATCACAACCTGTTGCGTTTCATCTACAACGTAAATAGTTTGAGATAATACAATAATGCCGGCAATAATAATTACTGCAATAAGTACTATTTTATTTTTCTTATTCATTTTCGTTCTTTTAATAAATTGATGTTGTGTTGTTAATTCAGTTCCTTTTTAAGCAAAGGAATCATGTTGTTGCCATTTTCTGAAGTGATGATTTTGTCTCCGAGTTTTGGCAGAACCTCCTGTAGTGTTTCAAGATAGATTCTTTTTTTAGTTACTTCAGGTGCTCTGATGTACTCGTCGTAAAGGGCATTAAATCTTGCCACTTCTCCCTGCGCATTGTTTACGCGCTGGGTAGCGTATCCCTCGGCTTTTTGGATGGTTTCCTGCGCCTGCCCCCTGGCCCTGGGAATTACCTTATTGTATTCCGATTTGGCCTGGTTTATCAGGGTTTCTCTTTCCTGCTGAGCTTCATTTACGGCATTAAAAGCCTGTTTTACCGACTCCGGGGGATTGATGTCCTGAAGGACTACCTGAGCTATTTCGATTCCCAGTGAATATTCTCTGGCCATCTCCTGTAACAGGACTTTTACTTCGCTGGCAATTTCTGCCCTTCCAAGGGTTAATACTTCGTTAACAGTCCGGTCACCGACAATCTGCCGGGTAACAGCTTCGGAAAGATCGCGCAGGGTATTGTCGGGATTGCGTACCTTGAACAGGTAATTGTAAGGATGGCTTACGCGATATTGCACCACCCACTGCACATTTGCAAGGTTCAAATCACCCGTCAGCATGATAGCTTCATCTTCTGTAACAGAACCCGTGCGAGTATATTGGGTCTTGACGCCGGCCTGCTGAGTACGAAAACCAAATTCCTGCTTTTTTTGCCTTTCCACAGGCACTTTGTAAACCTTTTCCATAAAGGGTATTTTCATTTTCAACCCGGGCACAACCGTACGAACATGTTTTCCGAAACGCGTTACCACACCCTCTTCTTCGGTTCCTATCTGGAAGAAAGAACCAAATCCAACAACTAAAACCACAATTACAATAACTATTGTCTTGTAATGCTTTTTTATGAATTGTTGTATTTCATCTGTATTGAACTCCTGATTATTCATAAGTTATTCTTTAAATTTTAATAATCTGTTAATTTACAACTAATAACATGGTTTGGCAATAAATCTATGTTATCTTTTCAATATTTCTAAAAATGGTACCGGAAAATGTTAATATACCGCGGTTTAAAATAAATGCGCACTCTATAAAAGAATAACGAAGTATTGATTTTTAAAACCGGATAAAAAAAACCTAATGCCTAAGCTCCGAAAAATACTCATAAAACCTCGGAATGGTTTCAATCCCCTTGAAAAAGTTAAATAAGGGATAGTTCTCGTTGGGACTGTGGATAGCGTCACTCTCCAGACCAAACCCCATGAGTATGGACTTGATCCCCAGTATTTCCTCAAATGTTGAGATAATTGGTATACTTCCGCCACTTCGTGTAGGTATGGGCCTTTTGTTAAATGTTTCATGCATAGCCTTGCTTGCTGCGCGGTAAGCAGGCGTATCAATGGGGGCAACATATCCCTGTCCGCCATGAAGGCTTGTAACTTCTACCTTTACTGATTCAGGGGCAAGCGATTTAAAGTATTCTTCAAAGAGCTTATCTACCTTTTTTGAGTCCTGATTGGGGACAAGCCTCATCGAGATCTTTGCAAATGCTTTGGAAGGCAACACAGTCTTCGCACCTTCCCCGGTAAAACCACCCCATATTCCGCAAACATCCAGGCTGGGACGAATCCCAGTTCTTTCAATGGTTGAATAACCTTTTTCGCCATCTACTTCGTTAACACCAATCGATTCTTTGTATTCATTAAGATCGAAAGGAGCTTTTGCCATTTCCGTTCTTTCCTCATCACTGGCAATTATTACGTCATCATAAAATCCGGGAATAGTGATCTTATTATTTTCATCGGTAAGTTTACTTATCATCTCTGCAAGCACATTGATGGGATTTGCCACAGCACCACCATATAAACCCGAATGAAGGTCGCGGTTAGGACCGGTAACTTCCACCTGTAAATAACTCAGACCCCTTAGCCCGACAGTAATTGACGGAATGTCTTTTGCAATCATGGTCGTATCTGAAACCAAAATGATATCTGCTGCAAGTTTGTTTTTATTCTCCTTACAGAATTTTTCAAGGCTGGGAGAACCTATTTCTTCTTCCCCCTCAATCATAAATTTAACATTACAAGGCAGAGTTTCAGAATTTACCATGAACTCAAAAGCTTTAACATGCATGAAAAGCTGTCCTTTATCATCGTCAGCTCCACGGGCATAGATCTTACCATCACGTATTTCCGGTTCAAAGGGTGGGGAATCCCAGAGATCAAGAGGTTCAGCAGGTTGAACATCATAATGACCATAGACCAGAACCGTCGGAAGGTCGGGGCCTGTTATTTTCTCAGCATATACCACTGGATGACCTTCCGTCTCGAGTACTTCTGCATTCTCAGCTCCTGCATCTGTAAGACTTTTCTTAATGGCATCTGCCATTTTTAACATATCATCTTTGTTTTCAGGATTTGAACTAATGGAAGGTATCCTTATTAATTCAAATAACTCTTCAAGAAAACGATCCTTGTTTTTATCAATATACTCTTTAATCATATTTATAAGATTTGGTTTTCAAAACTCTTGTAAAGTTAAAGAAAAGGCTTCGATCTATATTTTTTTCCCGATTGTTTAATAGCATTCTGATTAAAACGCATGTATGAAATACTATCGGTTAATGCCTGCCGAGAGAGGATTTGGGTGGGGCAAACAAAGGGATACTTTTAATTTGTAAGTAACCCAAATCTAAAAAACACTTTTTAGTCCCCAGCAAATAGTTTGCGAAAAACAAAAAAACTGGGGAATTGGCACCTTAAAATAAAAGAGTTACATATATGACATCCTCCTTCATAAATTGCGCATAATCATACTAAAATTTTCTTTTGCGCCATTCCTCATAAACCTTCTCCATTTCATCATAAAATTTATTACCATATACCCTTGTGATGGAATCTTTCAAAAAACGAAAAACCGGTAATCCTTTCTTTTTACCCAATATACGTGCAGGATTACAAACAGGCCAGTGATGATAATTCAGGGCCGCCATCTCTCCTACTTTACTTACCCTGATGGGATATAAATGACAGGAAACAGGTTTTCTAAAAGAAATTTCCTCTTTTTCCCATGCTTTTTCTATTCCGCAAAAGGCAGTTCCTTCCCTGAAAAATACATAAGCACATTCCTTTCCTTCAATTAATGGTGTTACTTTATCGCCGTCATTATCAATATGCCATGTCCCTTGTTCTTCGATTGCATCCCTGCCCTGTTCAGAAATATAGGGTTTTATCCTTTTATAATGTTTTTCAAGTAAGCGGGCTTCATCTTCCTGAAGGGGAGCACCGGAATCACCAAACACACAACAGTTACCATGGCATTCTTCCAAATGACAATGAAATACCTCCTCAAACAGCTCAGTACTCACAATCTTATCTTCAATCTGTATCATCGACTCATGTTTCGGGCAAAAATAACATTTTAATATGTTGAATTCACACAACAATAACTAATTTTGCCATCCTGATTGAAACCGATAAAAAAACACTTCCATTCGTAGAACATAAAAAGATCAGTAAGCGGGATCCTAATGAAAAATCAACTAACCATACTTCTACTCATCAGCCTGTTTTATTCAGTTAACGGACAAAAACGATTACTCGACAATGAGTATATACTGGATGATGTTAACAAATGTATCACATCAACCTATAATTATAATTTTGAAGAAGCGAAAAAAGCGCTGACTGTTGTTGAAAATTACACAACCGATCATCCGGCAGTTCTTTTTCTCAAAGCCTTTATTATTTACTGGGAACATTTTCCTATTGTCCCGGGTCACCCGAAAGAAGAAGCATTTTTAACCTATATAGAAGATTGCATAATCAGCTCCGAACAATGGGTTCAGAGAAGTGAAAATGAACTGGAAGCTGTCTTTTTCGATCTTTTTTCCCGTGCTTTTTATTCCATGTACTGGTCGGATAACGGAAAGCCGGCAAAGGTCTTTCCTCATCTAAATACATTATACAGGCAGACATTGAAGGGCTTTGAAATGAAGGAAAAATTTAATGAATTCTTTTTTACCACCGGACTGTATAATTATTACATTCAGGCATATCCGGAAAAACATCCTGCTTTCAAACCTGTAGTTACTGTCTTCCAGGAAGGAAACAAAACCCTGGGTCTGAAGCAATTGGAATATTGTGCAGAAAACGCAATATTCCTAAGGGCAGAAGCTGTTTTTTTCCTTGCCCACATTCATCTTAGTTATGAAATGGATTTTAAAAAAGCATCTGAATATGCGGCAAAATTGTACAGAGAATTTCCAAAAAACAGTTTCTATGCAGGAAAATACCTGGAGATACTCCTTTTTAATGAGAAATATTTCCTGGCTCCGGTAATTCTGGGTCACCTTAAGAAATGGAATGACCCTTTCTCCCGAATGCAATATCATCTATACAAGGCATATTATCTTGAGAAAGTTGATAAAAAGTTAGCTGAAGCTCATGAAGAATACCTCCGTGCTCTTGAATTATCAGAACCATTTGGTAAATTTTCCGGAACCTACAGCGCCATCGCCTACATGGGGATAGGACGTTATTATCAGAAAAACGAAAACAAATCTCTCGCAAACAGGTATTTTAGAAAAGCAAAAAAAGAAACCGTTTACGAGTATATTTATAATGACCGCTGACGTTTTTTCCAGCTAATGATTCCTATGTCCGCCAGGGATATTAATCCTTCTGCCAACTCATAGGGAGGTTGGAAAGTATCAATCTCGGGGTTCATCGCCTATTGTAAAAATTACCCAAAAAAATAAAAGATTCCTGAAATCCGTTTCGAACAGTCTGCAGCATTGCGGAATTATTATTATTTTGGTCAAAAGGAAGCTTATGAAATTTAAGGACCCGGACTATATTGAGAATTCAGAAAATTTCAGGATGATCCACAAACTTCAGTATGATGAGATTCTTGGATTCGTCTTCAGGAATATCAGGAAAAAGACATTTTCCTCCCGGTTTTATTTTGCATTCAATATTTTAACCTTCATTCTTATTATTTATTTTTTGATATCCGGATTTCAGAACAATACGCTTACACTCAAAGAATTCGGTTTGCAATTTCTTATAGGAATGTTCGCTGGGTCTTTTCTTGTTATCCCGTTCCATGAAGGATTTCACGGCCTGGCCTATAAACTGGCTGGTGCAACAAAGATCCAATTCGGTGCCGATATGAAACAGATGATATTCTATGTGACCGCCCACCGCTATGTGTTAAACAGGAAAGGTTTTTATTTTCTGGCCTATACTCCTTTTGTTATGATTAATTTGATCGCTATTAGTCTTTACTTTTTATTCCCTGGCCTGGAAATCCATACCCTATTGTTTTTTCTCCTGTTTCATAATGTTATGTGTATTGGCGATCTTGCTATGGTTAGTTTTTATGAAACTCATCCACAAAGTGAACTGTATACATTTGATGATGTACCCAACCGGACATCGTACATTTATGAGAGGATATAAAATTAAGGTAATTAAATTCGTAAGTTGTGTGCAATGATGCGACACTGCATAAATTGAACATAAATACTAATAAATGGAAAACAATTCACAGAAAATTTTCACACACAAAGCGATTTCAGTTGCAACATTGTTTGGAGGACCAATTGCAGCAGGATTTTTAATTTCCAAAAATTATAAAACATTCAGTAATGATGATGCTGCGAGAAATTCCATTTTCATAGGGATACTTTCAACCATTCTAATGTTTGCAGGGATTTTCATGATACCTGAAAATATTATTGATAAAACACCACAACAATTGATTCCATTAATCTATACAGCAATAATCGCTGTATTAATCGAAAAACTTCAGGGACAGAAAATTAAAGATTTCTTAGCAAATGATGGTAAAAAGGCATCAAACTGGCAAGCTGCAGGTTACGGATTAATTGGACTCTTCTGCCACGCATCAAGTTCGGTGTAACTGGACAGGAAAGTAGCCCGCACCTGTTCATCAGAAGAGGAAACAGCTTAATGGGCTATGATATAAGAACCAAAAATGTCTATGCTGATGCCATAACCATTAATCCGAACGGTTCTGACAATCCCGGTTTCAAAATTATTTTTCATGCAGACTTAAGAATATTTAACAAACTATAATACAAATCTGATCCCTTATGACAGTTTTTTATTAGTTTTAGCCTCAAAAAAAATGGCCGGATTTACAACACAGATCAAATCTTACCCAAAAACATTTTGGTCAGCAAACACCCTCGAATTGTTTGAAAGATGGGCATATTACGGTATTTTCAACCTGCTTGCCCTTTACCTGACCAATTCTCCCGAATCGGGGGCCCTAGGATTTACACAGGTTGAAAAGGGTCTTATTATGGGAATAGTGAATGCAATTTTATACTTCCTTCCTGTGATTACCGGTTCAATAGCAGATAAATTCGGTTACAGAAAAGTTCTGATAATTGCCTTTATTATTTTGGCAACAGGTTATTATTTAATGGGAGTGGTAAGTAGTTTCGCAGCTGTTTTTATTACTTTTTTTTATGTTGCCATCGGCGCGGCCCTATTCAAACCTATAATCTCGGCAACCATTGCCAAAACAACAGATAAGTCCAATTCATCACTTGGTTTCGGTATTTTTTATATGATGATAAATGTAGGGGGACTTATCGGGCCGGTTCTGGCATCCGAGCTCAGGGAGATCAGCTGGAACTATATTTTTATTATGTCATCGGCGGCAATAACAGTAAATTTGATTATTGTTCTTTTTTTCTTTAAAGAGCCTGAAAGAGAGAAAAATACAGATTCGATCGGAAAAAGCCTGAAAATTGTATTTACAAATATTTACAGGGTTCTTCAGGATTTCAGGTTTACCCTTTTTCTTCTTATAATCATAGGATCGTGGACAGTTTTCTGGCAGTATTTCTATAGTTTACCGGTATTCATATCCCAATGGACAGATACGCGGGCTCTTTATGATGCCATCTATAATGTTTTACCAGGTTTTGCAAAAGCCATTGGGACAGATGAGGGGATTATTCTTGCTGAAAAGATTATCGCACTTGATGCTCTCTTAATTGTTCTTTTACAGGTAATCGTAAGTACATTTATAGCCCGGTTCAGGCCATTGCATTCAATGACTGCCGGAATAATTATCAATACACTTGGGCTAACTTTAACAGTTTTAACCCGAAATCCCATGTTTTTACTGCTGGGTATATTGATTTTCTCTATCGGCGAAATGATGTTCTCACCGAAAATCCTTGAATATATAGGGAGGATCGCTCCAAGAGATAAAGCTGCTCTTTATATGGGAACACAATTTTTACCCATTGCTATCGGTAATTTCATCGGAGGATTTATTGCCGGCGGGGTATATGAAAGGCTTGCCGATAAAATAGAAATGGCAAAAAACCTCATACCCGGTGAAGTAGATCCCGGCCTTACCAGTGAACAGATCCTTCTGCTTGCCATGAAAACAACAAAGCTTGATGAGGAAGGTTTAACTGAATTACTCTGGAATAACAATAATCCCGCTTCTTTCGGATTTGTTCTTGCCGGTATGGGGATTTTCACTTTCCTTCTTCTTCTTTTATATGACAGATATATTTTTAAGGATTGAAAATAGTTAAAGAAATTACATGAAACACAGACATTCCTGAATTATTTTTTTTATTTTTAGTCTCAACAAACCGGAACAAAAAATGGCTCCTTTCAAAAAGTATTAATTTGCCGAAGGAATATGGAAAAAATAAAGCTTGAACCTACACTAAAAACACCTTATGTGCTTGCTGACCCCACTGATGGTCTCATAGAGATCAAAGGACGGTCAAACCCTGAGAATTCCGCAGAATTCTATAAACCACTGATAGATTGGCTGGACGAATATATTGAAATTGATAAAGAGCAGATGACTTTGATCATCGATCTCGAACATTTCAATACCAGCACATCAAAGTGTATAATGGATGTAATGAAAAGACTTAAAAAAATGTATACTTCGGGTTGCCAGGTCCAGATCAGATGGTATTACGAAGAAGACGATGAAGAAATGCTGGAAGCTGCGGAAACCTATGAGGCCATGACAGGAATGCCTATCGAGAAAGCCAGCAAGCCAATGAATGATAGAGATTTACCCTGAAGACAATTTCACACATCCGAAAAGGCACTAAGAACCTCTTTCAGATAAGTCCCGGAAATAGGCAGACTGATATTTCCCGGTGAATCAATTTCCAGTACCAGGCCATCTCTTTCTTTTCTGACGATCTTAACTCTTGAAAAGTTCACCATATAAGACCTGTGGCATCTTACTACCCCGCGTTCAGTTAATTCTTTCTCCAGATTCTTTTTTCAATCTCAGTAAGATTGGAATGGCATTTCGCTCCATGATCGCCCCTGATCGTTTCAAATCTGTGCGGGAACGGGTCTTTCGAAACAGGAAAGAGCACATTTATGCTGTTTCAATGGAAAATGACAGGGTAATTCCCTGTACAGGAATAAGTAAAGCTCTTATGGGCACAGACAATCGCCTTCCCTCAAATATGGAAGTAATGAATTTTCGCTTTCCCAATTATCATGAAATGCCTTTTCCTGTCAAAAAGGATTCCATAAAAAAACAAGTTGACGAAGCATTTGAAAAGGTATTTTCGCGGGCATCAGCATTTTTGGCCTAGGTCAACAACTATTTCCCTGTTAATTTTTTAATGTCGTTCAGCTTGTTCAATGCCTGGAGAGGTGTGAGATTTTCAATATCCACATTATGGATCTCATCACGGATTTGTTTCAGGACAGGGTCATCGAGCTGGAAGATGCTGGTTTGATACCCTTCTCTGCTACTGGCTATGTCACCAACCGGCCTGGAAAGCGACTTGCCCTCTACCGAGCTTTCCATTTGTTTAAGGATTTCCCCTGCCCTTTTAACAACAGAGCGGGGCATCCCGGCCATGCGGGCAACATGAATACCAAAGCTATGCTCGCTTCCTCCCCTTACAAGCTTTCTGAGGAAGATAATCTTATCCTCCATTTCCCTTATGGCAATATTAAAATTTTTAACCCGGGGGAAGGAATTTTCCATTTCATTTAGCTCGTGATAATGAGTTGCAAAAAGAGTTTTTGCACGAAATTTAGGATTTTCATGTATATATTCTACCATCGCCCAGGCGATCGATATCCCATCATAGGTACTGGTACCCCTCCCGACTTCATCCAGCAAAATCAGGCTGCGATCGGACAAATTATTAAGAATACTTGCCGCTTCAAGCATCTCTACCATGAATGTGGATTCTCCAAGCGAAATATTATCGGAAGCGCCAACCCTGGTAAAGATTTTGTCAACTATGCCAATTTCAGCCTCTCCGGCAGGAACAAATGAACCCGTCTGAGCCATAAGAACAATTAAAGCAGTTTGTCTTAACAATGCAGATTTGCCCGACATATTGGGTCCGGTGAGAATGATGATTTGCTGTTCATTCCGGTCCAGTAATGTGTCATTAGGAACATATTCTTCTTCAACCGGAAGCTGCTTTTCAATGACAGGATGACGTCCTTTTTTTATTGATATTTTGTTTTCATAATTCAGTACAGGCCGTGTATAGTTATTATCATTGGCGATCTGAGCAAAGGAAAGCAGACAGTCGAGGTGAGCAAGCATTGAGGCATTGACCTGAATAGAAGACATATAACTGTTTATGACATTGATTAGATCCTGAAAAAGTTTTGCTTCGAGACTCAGGCTTTCATCTTCTGCTCCCAAAATTTTTGTTTCATATTCTTTCAGCTCACCTGTAATGTATCGCTCGGCATTTACCAGTGTTTGTTTCCTTATCCACTCGGCAGGAACCTTACTTTTATGGGTATTTCTTACTTCGATATAATATCCGAATACATTATTAAATCCGATTTTAAGTGAGGATATCCCGGTTCTCTCACTTTCAGACTTTTGTAAATTTGCCAGGTATTCCTTGCTATTGCGAACGATCATTCTGTATTCATCGAGTTCGGGTGAAACCCCTGTGGAAATTACGTTTCCTTTGCTGATAAGGGCGGGAGGATCATCCTGTATTTCTTTTTCAATCCGGTCTTTGATCGTGTGGCAGGTATCAATCCGGGCACCGATTTTCTGAAGCGCGTCCACACCCGAATCCTGGCAGATTTCCTTAATGGGACCAAGAGCAGCAAGCGACATTTTTAACTGTATAAGATCTCTTGGGCTTACTTTATTAACAGCAACTTTGGATATGATCCTTTCCAGGTCTCCCACATTTTTAAGAAGAGCATGAATTTTATCTCTGGCATCCCCGGTTTTTACAAGGAAAGAAACTATATCCAGTCGGTTCTCAATTGCGGGTATATCTTTAAGGGGCAAAGCTATCCATCTTTTCATTAACCTTGAACCCATAGGAGTCTGCGTCTTGTCGAGAATGTCGATCAGTGTTTTTCCTTCATCATAAATAGATCTGAATAATTCCAGATTTCTTATGGTAAACTTGTCCAGCCAGACATAGTTATTCTCTTCTATCCGGGAAATTTTTGAAATATGCCCGGTATTTTCATGCCGTGTAATTTCAAGATACTGAAGGATCGCTCCTGAAGCAAGGATCCCCAGTTTCAGGGAATCTATACCGAAGCCTTTAAGGTTGGCAGTCTGAAATTGCTTTAGAAGACGGTCAGTGGCGTTATCCTCACTATAAACCCAATCATCGAGTGGGAAAATATAGAAATTGTTTCCGAAGGAATCGCGAAATAATTGCTGCTTTCTTTTTTCCACCAGTATTTCTTTCGGGCTTAAGCTGCTTATAAGTTTGTCGACATACTCATAACTTCCTTCTGCTGTAAGAAATTCACCTGTAGAAATATCCAGAAATGCGATTCCCGCCCTGTTTTTTTCAAGAAAGATACTGGCGAGGAAATTATTTTCCCTTCGTTCAAGTACATTCTCATTGAAGCTTACACCGGGGGTAACCAGTTCTGTAATTCCTCTCTTCACAATCTTTTTTGTGAGCTTGGGATCTTCAAGCTGATCGCATATCGCTACTCTTTGTCCTGCCCTGACCAGTTTGGGAAGATAGGTATCAAGAGCATGATGAGGAAACCCTGCAAGCTCCACATAAGAAGCGGCTCCGTTGGCCCTGCGGGTAAGCGTAATTCCAAGGATATCTGAGGCCCGTATGGCATCTTCTCCGAAAGTCTCATAAAAATCACCCACACGAAAAAGCAATACAGCATCCGGATGTTTCGATTTAATACTGTAATACTGCTTCATCAAAGGGGTATCTACATATTTCTTTGTATTTTCTCCCAAAGCTTCGAATATTTCCAACAAAAATATAAAGATAGAATTTAAAAAAAGAAGTCTGTTGATAACTTAGTCCCATTAATTCCATGAGCAAATGATTTTGGGTTTCAAAAACATCTAGTCGAAATGATTTCGAGCAATTTCCCGGTGGGCATAACGCAGCAAAAGGACATTATGGACAGACACTAACTAGTGTCCGTCAATAGAGTCGGGTGTCTGGATCATAATGTTCGAGATCAAGGCTTGCGACCGCGTGTCGCTGAAGCTTTAGCGGAGGCACAAGCCGGAAAAAGCGGAGTTTACTGATGTAAATGAGCATTTTTCCGGCGAGCATAACGCTGATATCGGACATTATGGACAGACACTAACTATGATTTTTATAATAAGGAAGATTCATTCACCTTTTGTAAAACATTCACAAACATGTTTTACAAGAGGCTCTCAGGAGAATAATGGAAAAGCATTACTTGTATTTTTATTTTTTGTTCTAATATATCATTTCTATGAAGAAAATTCTGATACTGGGTGCGGGTTTATCTTCCTCGGCACTCATCAAATACATGCTTGACAATTCTGAAAAATACAATTGGCAGGTCCGCCTTGGTGACATTTCTCTGGAACTGGCTAAGAAAAAGACCGGTGATCATCCACGGGCTGAGGCAATTTTCTTTAATGTCGATAATCCAGATCAATTATCCGTTGAAGTACGGAAATCAGATTTGGTTATATCAATGCTTCCTTCAAAATTCCATTATAATGTTGCAAAGGAATGCATACGTTTTGGTGTGCATATGATTACGGCTTCTTATGTTTCGAAGGAAATTCAGTCACTCGATGAGGCAGCAAGAGAAAAAGGAGTACTATTAATGAATGAGATTGGCGTAGATCCGGGCATTGATCATATGTCGGCAATGAATATAATCAACCGTCTGAGGGAAGAAGGGGATAAACTCATAGCTTTTGAATCAGCTACCGGAGGTTTAGTTGCTCCCAGCTATGATAATAATCCATGGAGATACAAGTTTACCTGGGCCCCGCGCGCTGTAGTACTCGCAGGTCAGGGAGGGGCAAGATTTCTGCATAATGGCAAATTCAAATACATCCCCTATCATAAACTTTTTCAGAGGTACGAGATCATTGAGATCCCTGAACTTGGCCAGTTTGAAGTCTATCCGAACCGGGATTCGTTGAAATATCAGGATAAATACGGCCTTTCCGATTTGCTCACAATGTTCAGGGGTACTATTCGCAGGCCTGGTTTTTGTGAAGCATGGAATGCTCTATTACAACTTGGAGCAACCGATGATACCTACACAATGGATGATACGGAAAATATGACATACAGGGATTTCACAAACAGTTTTCTGGCCTATAACATCATTGATCCTGTAGAGAAAAAAGTAAGTGATTACCTTGGAATAACTGAAGATTCTGAATTAATGCAAAAACTTCATTGGCTTGGTCTCTTCGAAAATACAAAAATCGGAATCCCAGATATGACACCGGCAAATGTATTACAACATATCCTTGAAAAGAAATGGAGCATGGAAGAAGAAGATAAAGATATGATCGTAATGGAACATCAATTTGATTATATACGGCTGGGAACGCACCGGAAACTATATTCGACCCTGGCCGTTATGGGAGAAAATTCGAATGAAACAGCTATGAGCAAGACCGTAGGGTTACCGGTTGCCATAACATCAAAGTTGATCCTGGAAGGACATATAGACCTAAAAGGGGTGCAAATACCTACAGATAAGCAAATATATGAACCTGTGCTTGAAGAACTCAAGGGATTTGGTGTTGAGTTCAGGGAAAGGGATAAGTTTGTGAGTGATGCTTGAGGGATGTGGGGGTTGTGGGTTAGGGATTAGGGATGGGGTTGGGGAGTTTTTGGAGTTGGTGTTGGCAGTATAGAAAAGCTACGGGCGGTACGTGTCTGCTTGAGGCGGAACCCGTGGATGTTGAAGGATAAAAAAACGTGTTAGAGTCCTTACTTACTACGATAGCATACGCGTCACATCATAAATAAAAATCCGACGTCAGCCGCCTGTATTCTTCCGAATATCCATGCCGGCCGAATTCTTCAATAACAAGCTCATTTTCTGTTAAATATCCCTTCTCTTGTGAGAGATCCAGTAAAATTCGTTTGAACCCTTTTTCCGGAGTAGGCCTGACCCGGGTGATCCTTCGGCAATAAATAGAATTCTCATCAGCGAGATTCAGAGCTTCTTTCTCCTTTACAAAAGGAAGTATCAGGTTAAATCTTCCACTCTCTGAAATCAAGGATGAACTATAGGAAAACAAATCAGGCAGGTTCAGATGAAAATCGTGCCTTGCCATTTCCTTTCTTTCTGATATGCTTTTCATCGAATTTGTGAAAAAGGGAGGATTGCATATTATGAGATCGTATTTCTTGTTTGTCTTTTTTGCAAATTCCTGAAAAGAAGAATTATGTATTCTTATTCTTTCTTTCCAGTCGGACATTTCAACGTTTTCACGGGACTGAGAAGCAGCCATTTCTTCAATCTCCACCGCATCTATCTGAGTCCCTGAGAAGCGTTGAGCCATCATCAAAGAAAGCAAACCGGTACCTGAGCCTATATCGAGCACGTATTTGCTACTCGACGGGCCACAGGCCCATGCTCCAAGCAGAACACCATCAGTGCCTACCTTCATAGCCGTTCTCTCCTGGTTAATAATAAACTTTTTAAAGCGGAACCAGTTATTTGGCATTAATTAATTTTTTTGTCCGGGAGTTCTCATTAATTGATTCAACAACAAATCCAGGATAGGAATCATATCAATTATGTGTATTTTTGTCCGGTGTAAAAATACAGCTATGAGCTTAGAATCGAAAGAACTAAGGCAATTTCTTGATGAGAAGGTAAAGCAATATAATAGTTCATATTTTATTAACCCTGACCCGGTTCAAATACCCCATATGTTTTCTAAAAAAGAAGACATAGAAATATCAGGCTTCCTGGTTGCCACCATTTCGTGGGGAAATCGGGTTTCAATCATAAAAAGTGCTAAAAAGATGATGGAATTAATGGAGAACGCCCCCTATGATTTCATTATGAATCATACAGAAAGACAGCTGGAAAATATTGACGGATTTGTTCACCGCACCTTCAATTCAATTGATTTTATTACTTTTATTGTGGCATTGAAATATTTGTATCAAAAGCGAAACGGCCTTGAAGAAATTTTCATCAAATACAAAACAAAGGATTCCATTCAGCCAGCTATTCACCATCTGAAAAAAGAGTTTTTTAGCGTTCCCCACTTGTCACGTACTTTAAAACACATATCAGACCCCCTGAAAGGATCCGCAGCAAAAAGAATTAATATGTATCTCAGATGGATGGTCAGAAAAGACAATGCAGGAGTTGATTTTGGGATCTGGAAAGATATTTCTCCCTCCGTTCTCTCCTGCCCCCTGGATGTACACAGCGGTAATGTTGCCCGAAAACTTGGCCTGCTGAAACGGAAACAAAATGATGCAAAAGCAGTACTTGAACTTGATAATAATTTACGAAAACTGGATCCTGAAGATCCGGTAAAATATGACTATGCCCTTTTCGGACTGGGCGTTTTCGAAAAGTTCTAAAAACATTGGCCTAATGATTAACAAAATATTTTAAGAAATGAAATCCTTTTTTTTAATAGCAGTATTCTCACTAATTTACCTTAAACCTGAATGTCAGCCACTATCCACCCCTGAAAAGCACCACATCATCATTGATACAGACGGCGGTTATGATGATCTCAGGACAATTGCCATTTTGTTTTCAAGTCCCGGGATCCATGTAAAAGGATTCATATTAACAGCGGGAATAAATCACCCCCGCGATAGTTATTATCATATTAGGGAATTAATGAAGAAATTCAACAAAAAAAACATTGATTTTGCTATCGGTGATGAAGGTGAGAAGAAGAGGGCCGACTGTCCTTTTATCGAACAGCTGCAAGGCACAATTGACAGGCCTCAGAAAGAATTTCCTTCATGTGAGGAACTGGTATTCGGGAATTACAAAAAAACAGGAGAGAAATCCGACCTCATTTGTCTGGGTCCGGCTAGTAATATCGCGAAACTTATAAATAAAGAAGGATTGATTCCAGGGATTAATCGCATCATTTGGATAAATGAGGGTGTTGATCCGCTATCGGGCTATAATTACCAGTACGATGAAGAAGCAGCTGAGATCATACTGGAGTCTTCAGTGCGTCTGGATATAATATCAGCACCTGATAGGGATGAATTGATATTTGATGAAACTATTACAAATCTGGTCAGGAACAAGGATACTGAATTAGCAAAATATTTACTGAATCAATATGAGTATTACGATTTGGCTTCTGATGAGGCTTATTACTGCAAACGTCTTTTGGATGAGCTTGTCGCTGTGTTTCTTCTGGAACCTTCTCTTTTTCAAATAAAACCGGTCTTAAGAAAAACAAGAGTCAGATATATCGAGAATTTTCAAACAGAGATGGTAAAAGAAGTCATCAGAGATTTAATCTCCGGAGATTACCATCCCTCATCAGGCATTGTCTTCCAGAAATTCCCACAACACAGGAGATTCTATTCTTATGATGTACGTCCAATAATTACAACAGCCATAAAACGTTATGGATTGGAGGAATGGAAAGCTTGTGTACTTACCGATGAGATCCATGGTCATCTGGGCATCTACTCAATCATCGGGGCGAAAATGGGGATCAGAGCAATGGAATTACTGAAAGCCGGGAGGGATGAATTGGATGTTTTGTCCTATGCAGGAACGACTCCCCCCTATAGTTGCATTAATGACGGGATTCAGGTAAGCAGTGGCTCAACATTGGGTCTGGGAAAGATCTCCATATCAGATGAAAAAAAGATCCGTCCGTCGGCAACATTCAGTTTCAGGGGTGATACAATCACACTTAGTCTAAAGGAGAAATATCTGGACCAGGTGGAACAGGATATAGAGAACGGTATTTTACAATACGGATTGCTCGATGACGGTTATTGGAAATTAATAAGACAATCAGCAATACATTACTGGCTGGAATGGGACAGGAAAAAAATTTTCGATATAGAAGAAGGCTCCTCTCTATCCTCATCACCGGAATCGGTCAGATCTCAATGATGCCATCTGTGATAACAAGCTTTCTGTCGGACATATCGGCAAGCTGGGGATCGTGTGTAACGATCACAATAGTTTGTCCGAGTTCCTCTCTCAGCCGGAAGAACAAGGAGTGAAGTTCGGTTTTATTCTGAGTATCGAGATTACCGGATGGTTCATCAGCAAGTATTACAGCCGGGCTGTTTATAAGAGCCCTAGCCACTGCAACTCGCTGTTGTTCGCCCCCCGAAAGTTCAGAGGGTTTATGCTCAATCCGGTGACCAAGACCTAAAAGATCTGATAGCTCTTTTGCTCTCTTTTCCACTTCTGCCCTGCCCCTCCCGCTAATATAACCAGGAATGCAAATATTTTCCATGGCAGTAAATTCCGGTAACAAATGATGAAACTGGAAAACAAAGCCAATATTGGTGTTCCTGAATTTTGCCAGTTGTTTTGGCTTCAGACGGGTAATATCTTTTTCATTAATAATTACATTCCCTTTATCAAAAGTTAAAAGGGTACCCAGTATCTGAAGAAGAGTGGTCTTTCCTGCGCCGCTTTTACCTACTATACTCACGATTTCACCTGAAGCTATGTTCAGGTCAATACCTTTCAGAACTTTTATATCACCAAAGCTTTTTTCAATATTTCGGGTTTTGATCATATTCTAAAAATACATAATTTTTTTACTGGAAGACATATATCAGATAGATTATATAAGAAAGAATTAACAATATGCCTTCCACACGGGTGATTTTTGCTTTTCTGGCAGGAATCATCATAAATAACAACAGCAATGAAATCAGCAGCATGACCAGAATATCGATTTGTATAACCGGACTCACTTCCATAGGTTTGATAAGGGCCGTTATACCAAGTACCGAGAGAATATTGAAAATGTTGGAGCCGATTATATTACCTATAGATATATCTGTTTCTTTTTGCAGGGCGGCGATCACGGAGGTTACTAATTCCGGCAGACTGGTTCCGACAGCGAGCATGGATATAGCGATGGCTCTTTCGGATACACCCAGATTTGTTGCGATAGAAGAAGAATTATCGACCAGTAACTTTGCCCCCAGGGCAAGACCGGCTGATGAAATAATGATCAGGCCAAGCGAAACAGGAAGCTTCATCGATTTGTTTCCGGCGTCTTCTTTCGGTTTAACAGTTTCAGATTTTTTTGAATTTTTTATCGAAAACCATATAAAAACCAGAAGAATAAGATTAAGAACAAGACCCTCGGTAAACTGCAGGGAATTATCAAGAGAAAAGATGCCAAGTAAAATGCCTGCGGTCATCATTACCGGCCAGTCGATGATAATAGAATTTCTATTTACTGAAATGGGGGAAATCACAGCGGTTATGGCCAGTACCAGAGCAATATTGGAGATATTGGAGCCGATAACATTGCCCAGGGCTATTTCCGGGTGATCGGCAATTGCTGCCTGGACGCTTACCAGCAATTCCGGTGCAGAAGTTCCAAAGGCAACAACGGTTACCCCGATAACAAGTGATGACAAACCAAAATGCTTTGCCATGGATACACTTCCTTTAACCAGGAAATTACCGCTACCGATTAATATAAAAAACCCAAAAAGAGTAAGAATATACTCCATATGAAAAATGGAATTTCAAAGGAAAAGGAAAGTTACTTAGTATCTATATTTTTCTTAACATTTTTTACAATGTCGCGGGTTTCGCCTTCAATATCCTTTTTAATATCTTTAAAATCATTTACTACATCACCCGTTCCATCTTCAAACTCCCTTTTTATATCATCTGTGGCTTTCCGGAATTCGCGCATACCTTTGCCAAGCCCTTTTGCAAACTCAGGAATCCTTTTGGACCCGAAAAGCAAAAGAACAACCACGAAAATTATAACGATTTCCTGCCCGCTTATAAATAATAAATTCCCGTTCATTTATACCTTTTTTGCAAAGATAAGAGATTATTTACAAAAAATTAACCGCAAACTATACTCTTAACATAAAAATACAGTTTGCGGTTAATTGCCCTATAATATATTTTAAATAATTATTTCTTGACGGCTTTAGGATTTTTACTGAGCAATTGATAAGCAAGTGGTGTTGCAACGAAAAGAGATGAATAGGTACCCACTACAACCCCTACCAAAAGTGCAAAGGTAAATCCACGGATTACTTCCCCGCCAAAAATAAAGATCGACAGAAGCACAAAGAAGGTACTCAGCGATGTACTGAAGGTACGGCTTATGGTACTATTCAGTGCAAGATTCATAGTCTCTTTCCGGTCGCGCTTCCTGAACAGGCCGGTAAATTCCCGTATACGGTCAAAAACAACAACCGTATCGTTAATTGAATACCCCACCACCGTGAGTATGGCCGCAATAAAGGCCTGATCGATCTCCAGCGAGAATGGAAGAATATCATGAAAAATGGAGAACAAGCCAAGCACAATGAGCACATCGTGGACTACAGCGGCCAGGGCACCTAAGCCAAATTGCCAGGTCCGGAACCGGATTATAATATAAAGGAAAATTATCAAAAGGGAAAAGAATATGGCCAGCACGGCATCGAATTTAATATCATCTGCAATAGTGGGACCGACCTTTTGGGAGCTTTTAATATAATCATCGGTTGTAAGCCACCTTTCCAGTGTGGCTTCATCATCCAGATGGGGTTGAAGTCCGGAGAACATCCTGGCTTTGATAATGGAATCAACTTCAGGAATATCATCCTCTATCATGAACTTTGTTGTAACCCTCACCCTGTCTTTTTCTCCAAAGGTAATGACCGTTGGCATTTCCCCAAATTCATCGCTCAGATCAGACCGGATCTCCTCAACTACTACTTCCTGAGGAAACTGGATAACATAGTTCCGCCCACCGGTAAAGTCAACACCCATATTTAAACCTCTCCCAAAAAAAGAGATAACACCAATAATAATTACAATTGAGGAAATAACATAAGCAATTTTCCTCTTGTCAATAAAATTGATGCTGAGGTTTTTAAAAGCATTTCTCGTAAGCTTTGTATCGAATGTAAGTTTTTTATTCCTGCTTAGCATATTTTCATAGACCAGTCTTGTAATAAATATAGCAGAAAACAGAGAAGTAAGAATACCAATAACCAGTGTGGTTGCAAAACCTTTAATAGGTCCCGTACCGAAAAGATAAAGAATTATCCCGGTAAGGAGTGTTGTAACGTTTGCATCAATAATCGCACTGTAAGCATTTTTATATCCGTCAGCAACAGCAAGTTTTATACCCTTACCTGCATGCAATTCCTCACGGATACGTTCATATATCAGCACATTCGCATCCACCGACATACCAATTGTAAGCACAATACCGGCAATACCCGGCAGGGTAAGGACAGCCTGGAGTGAAGCAAGTACACCAACAAGAAAGAACATATTGGCAATAAGTGCAAAGTCTGCAACAAGACCAGCCCGACGGCTGTAGTAGAAAACCATATACATAAGGATAACCACAAAAGCGATCAGAAAAGAATTCAGACCGGCACTGATTGAGGCTTCTCCGAGTGATGGACCGATAACTTCACTGGATTCGATCCTTGCCTTGGCATCCATCTTACCTGACTTGAGTATATTCGCCAGGTCGGTAGCTTCCGCCTGGGTAAAGTTCCCTGAAATAGTTGATGACCCCCCTTTGATCTCACCAGAGACATTGGGAGATGAAACGACAAATCCATCCAGAACTATGGCTATTTGTTTCCCGGCATTTTCACGGGTAAGGTTTGCCCAGCGTTTGGCACCTTCTGCATTCATTGAGAAATGAACTTCAGCTTCGTTTCTGAATTGTCCGAAGGCCATATTGGCATTTGTAATATACTTCCCGCTAAGTGAAGCACCCCGGTCACGGGAAGCCTGTAAAGCGTGTAATTGTATATAACCTTCATTACCTTCGAGAGGTTTATGGTGCCACATAAGCTCCAGATCTGCAGGAAATAATGACTGAACCTGCGACCGGTTAAGATAGGAATTAACAGCTGCTGTATCTTTTATTTGTGCTACCCCTACAACAGATCCCGGAATAGGACGCATTTCGTTATCAACATAGGGAGTAAGTACAGAAAATAAAGGATTCTCCCTGGCCATTTCATCCTGCTGATCCATCATCAATCCTGTAGTATCTGTCTCATCAAACAGACCGATCTCGCCGGTAGTATCTTCATCCTCTCCAAATAAGGAGATCTCTTCCTCTTCTCCATCCTCTCCAGGAGTTTCTGCGGCTTGTTCTTCATCTTCTTCTGCAGCAGGCATTATATCATCACCTTCATACAAAATATCACTCAGCAAATCATTTGCTTCCTGGAGATAGGCAATTACTTCATTGTTATTATAAGTTGTCCAGAATTCGAGATTCGCGGTTCCGGTAAGGAGTCTGGTTACCCTTTCCGGATCTTTAACGCCGGGAAGCTCAATAAGGATCCTTCCCTGCCTTTCCAGCCGCTGAATATTAGGCTGAACGACTCCAAAGCGGTCGATACGGCTTCTAAGTACATTGAATGAATTTTCAATTGCGCTTTCGGCTTCTTCAGAAAGAAAATCTACAACCTCCTGATTAGAGGTATTCAAATCAATCTGTCCCCGTGTTTCCGGAGTCATGAAAAACTGGGCAAGCTGACCGCCAGGATTCACTTCCTCGAAAGATTCATAAAAAAGATCAACAAAGTTGGCCTGACTGTTTTTCTTTTTTTCTCTTGCGAGCGAGAGGGTTTGGGTAAACAGTGGATCACTCAGATAGTGAGGAGCAGCATTCGATATAATGACATCTTCAACCGATATCTCAAGTACCACGTTCATTCCGCCCTTAAGGTCAAGACCCAGGTTAATTTCCTTCTCCTTGCAATCCATATATGTATATTTCTTCAGAAAAAGAAAGTTATATACATCTTCCTGAGCTATGGAATCCAGGTATCTCCGCTCTTTCACAGGATCACCCTGAGCGTACTGTTCTGCATCCCTTTCAACTTTCCTGGCAAAGAATGTAAATGATAACTGATAAACTACAACCAGGGCCAGTACAATGGCGAAAAAACGGATGGCTCCTTTATTTTGCATTTTGTAAAGAGTTTAATGAATTCTTTATTATTATTATTTGTATTCAGTTTTAAAATTGACGGGCAAATATAATACATATTTTTAAGAATTCATATTGATCTGAAAAGTTGTGAAACCTTTAATATTCAGCGGAATTTTAATCTACGCCACGATGGGCTAACAGACAGAAAAACCGGATCATCTTTTTTCTATTATTCGAGTATAATCCATACTAACCCCCGAAAGGTTCTGATATGCACTGGTGACCGGAGACTTCTTTTTTAAAAGAGAAAAAAGTTATTAGGGAATATCAGAAAGTTCGATATCAAAGCCCGCCCCGTTCTTTTACGGGGCGCGTAAAAATTTAAAGCCGCCGTATACTAAAGTATTCGAGGATTTAAAATTTTTTCAGCAACGCAGAACTGAGTGATAACGAGCTTCGCAACCGCACGCTGTCGCTGAAGCTTTCCGCGAGCGTA
>CAYRTD010000026.1:0-31953 GCA_964426915.1 uncultured Bacteroidaceae bacterium
CTATTGCTTCATCCACTTTTTGGCTAACTTCGTTAAATTCCACTTTTTTCTGGGTTGAAAGGCTGCTGATGGTGTAAAAGATTCTGAGATATTCAAGATATTTTTGCTCGTTTACCTGTTTTTGTTTTTTGTGGAGGATGGTATTTTTGGTTATGGTGAAGAGGTAATTGTGAAGAGGGTATTCTTCCTTGATCCTTTTCCGTGTAATCCATAATTTAGTAAAGACTTCCTGGATGATTTCCTCGATATCCGTTTCATTGGTGAGATAGCGCGATGCAAATGAAAAAACCCTGACCTTATAAAGATCATAGATATCACGGAAGGCCTCTTTATCGTCCTTTTTTATTCTTCTGATCAGTATGGTTTCAGGGTTAGTCAATTATTCAAAGGGATTTTATCAACCTGAAAGATATAAAATTCCGGCTCAATTTTCATTAACCGGAGTAAGTATCCTTTTTTAGTATGTTTCCTTTGTGCATCATTAATTTTCCACGTGCTATCATGGTTTCCATTTCGAGATTCTCATTTAACAACACAATATCCGCATCAAAATTCTCTTTTATGAAACCTTTGGCGGGAAGTTTAAGAATTCTGGCAGGGTTGGAAGTGGCTGTCATCAGCGCTATTTCAAAGTCTACCTTTTCATTTTTTATTGTATCCCTGATTTCTCTGAAAACACTTGCAGGATCACCCATTTCCAGGCGTACAAGATTTCCCTCTTCATCAAACCCGGGGAGGGAACCATTGGCATCGGAGGTCATAGTTATGTGCTCGGCTGGCACTCCTGCGGCAAGAAGTCCGGCAACGGCCTTTGAAGGTTTCACCTCAACATCCGTGTAATATGGATAGGAGCTGGCGGTAATGTCTATCCATCCTTTTTTACCATATGTTTTGGAGTCTTCAAAAATATGATGATTACGATTGCAGTGTGTGGGCAGGAATTGCTTGTATTTGAGTTCTGATTTTTCTACTATTTCATGTATGGTGCGGAAAGGATTTTTTGCATCGCCCATATGAAAATTGATAATGCCAGACTTATCTCCCAGCATAGCTCCAACGCGAACATGTGAGGCAAGTTTGATAAGCTCCCCGATGGAGGCATGAGATGAGCGGTGATCGGAAATGGAGATCTCTCCTGCACCGATGATTTCTTCAATGAGAGCAATATCTTTTCCCGGATCACCAAAGAAGCCAGGCGTCGGAACCTGGTAAGCACCAATCCACATCCAGGCAGAAACGCCCTGTTTGCGAAGTGATTTTACTTTCATTAAGACGCTTTCCGGGCTACGGGTGAAACCGTCTGTGCCGAGACAGCCGATAACAGTTGTTACTCCCCCTTCGATCATCTTCTCCAATTTCATTTCGGGAGTCCGTGTAGCCGGTCCTCCTTCCCCTCCTGCTCCGGCTATATGCACGTGACCATCAATGAGACCGGGGATGAGGATTTTTCCTTCTGCCTCTATAACTTCTTCAAGTAGCTCTTCCGGAATATTGATATTATCAGCAATTTTCAGGATCTTTTCTCCTCCGGTGAGGATGTCTTTAATTCCGAGGTAATCGGGGGCGTATGTTTTTGCGTTTTTGATTAGGAGCATCTTAAAAATGGTTTATTGGTTCAACAAATACACATAAATATGGTCACAAATGTACACAAATAGATTCCATATATATTAATATTATGTATTGGTATTATTTGTGATGATTTGTGTTCTTTATTTGAGAAAATTTGTGGATTTCATCATAAATGCCTGTGCTGAGCATTGTCGAAATAACTGTTTTGAGGCAGAGAGGTTGTCTTACATGTAACTCTTTATTTAAAAGTACTAATTTCCCAGTTATTTTTTGTTTATCGCAAACTATTTACTGGGGACTAAAAAGTTAATATAGACATGCCCGACAATGAATCTGAATTTTTATCCTTCCTGTCGGAGTTGGGATTCTTTCCTTCCCACAACAACACTTCCCACAAAATAAATCATCACCGATACCAGCACTCCCAGCACCGCAGGTTGCTCAAAGAGTTTTCCTTCCAATTCTCTGAAGATCATGGTAACAGATACGGAGATGATGATAGTAAAAAACATAAGCTTGTTGAGCTTTTTGGACTTCTTTTTGGTAAAAATACCTACAATTACCGGAAGTATGATTCCCGGAGCCCACATGGTATAGGTAAGAAGAAGGAGATCGATGACATTAGGAAGCACAAGGGCAAGAAGAACGCCGGTAATGCCAATGAAAACGGAGAAATAGCGTGAGATTCTCAATCCTGAATTTTTTCTTTCGGGCCATTTTCTCAGGTAATAATGTTCATAAAGGTCCTTTACAAAGATGGCTGTGGAGGAATTCAGGATAGAGTCGGCCGACGACATCACGGCACTCATCAGAGCGGCAATGATAACACCCCCAATAATGGGATTGTTCAGTTTCAGAATAGTACGGGGAAGTGCCTGTTCGCTGTCGATATCAGGGAAATTGAATTTTGCATAAAGAGCAATAAAAAACAGGATAACCGGGAAAGTAAACAAGAGGAAGCCCCCTGCTCCTATAATTCCTATTTTGGTATTGCGAATATCTTTTCCTACCACAAAACGGGTTATATAACCGGGAGCAAAGGTTTCTCCCAGCAAAAAAGCCAGGAAAGTTGATATCGCAAAAAACCAGCCTTTTCCACCATCCATCTGGAAAAACTCCGGGGGTACAACATTCCTTATCTCCGCTTTGGATGCCATTATATCGGGAATACAGAGAATCATGGTAATCAGGAATCCCACAAATAAAATAACAAACTGGTATACATCGGTATGTATAACAGCCAGCAACCCACCTGCCGTACTGTATAGAACGACAATACTACCTCCAATAATTACGGCCCAGGTATAGGGTATTTCCGGGATCATGGCTGTTATGATCTTACCAAAGGCAACCATTTGCGCTCCCAGTACACCGATAGAAAAAAGCAGGGAAAGAATGAAAGCCAGGAGGCGGTTTTTCTCATCGAAGCGGTGACCGAAATATCCTGCCACGGTATATAATTTTAACTCTCTGAACTTCGGTGCAATATAATAACCGGAAAAAATAAACTGGAGGTACCAGCCCATGGAAACAAGCAGCATGAGTATGCCCCATTCATAGGTTTTTCCGATGGCGCCGATGGAAGAACCACCCCCAAGAAGAGTTGCGCTCATGGTTGCCATCAGGAAAAACCATCCGACATTTCTTCCTGCAACAAGGAAATCATCCTGATGACTGATCTTCCGGCTTCTTAGCATTCCCTTTGTGACTATAAATATGAAATAAGCTGCTATAATTACATATTGTATCCAGGTAGTGTGCATAAGAAAGTTAAATTATTTAGTGTATATATTATTATCTGGCAGGTTATTAAGAGCGTTTATAGGATTTGTTTTATTATTAAAATTTAGCTTAATTTTCATATAAAAACATGTTTCACTATTTCACTTAAAGAAGAAATCCGGGCAGGATAAAGATCCTGATTGCACACCTCAATTTCGGATATTAATCCTAATTTATTCGAATAGAAAGACCAAGCACATTTAAAGCGCGCCAATATAGAAAAAAGTGGAGAGAGTTCATAAATATGAGCCACAAAGTCTCAAAAATTTAGAAGTAATGAGTTTGAGTATATTTCATTATGCCTGGAAAATCAATAGTTAAAAAAACGGCAAAAAACAAATGAAATTGAAAAAGTGGTAAAGGGTTGATTTTTTAAGTGGGTTATTTACAGGGACATGAGGGCTCTGCATTTTGTTCACACCCTAAGGGTCTTAGACCCTTAGGGTGTGAACAAAATGCCCATCAAAAAAAAATTATTAATATCAAATCAAAACAAAAAACAAATCCCTCCGTTAAACTTCTATGAACTAAAAAATCCACTATTATGAAAAAAATAGCTCTGATATTATTTGCCGGAATATTTTCCCTGGGCATCTCGTCAGCTCAATTTGTAAGTTATGGGATAAAAGGCGGGCTAAATTATTCCAATTTAAGATTTGATGATGTCAAGAACATCACCGCAAACTCGTCGGAATATAAACTGCAGAATGATGAATCATTTCAGGGATTTCATATTGGGGTTATGGCGCGATTAAAAGTCTTTTCACTGTATATTCAGCCGGAATTGTATTTTAATGCTGCAGGAGGATCCCTAATTATCGAAGAGGTGCAATCAGGAGAAGCGACAGTAGATTACGCCCGTGATATTAAATATAATAAAATTGACCTTCCGGTTCTGGTAGGATTCAAGGTTGGTCCGGTAAGAATAAACGGAGGCCCCGTTGGCTCTGTGATACTTTCAGAAAATAATGAGGCCGAGGATATTATTCCTGAACTTGAAACCATGTCCAAATTTGCAACTATAGGATTCCAGGTAGGAGCAGGGGTTGATCTCTTGAAATTTCTTACACTCGATTATCGATTTGAAGGTGGATTGAGCAAGTACGGTGATGGAATCGAGGTTGGAGATAAGACTTACCCATTCGATTCCAGAGCAAATATTCATCTTATCAGTCTGGGGATAATGTTTTAGGATTAGTAGGTCACGACACACTTGAGTAACAGATCTCTCACCAAGTCGACGTGCTTTTAACTACCGGTCTTCAGGTAATTATTTGGTAAGAAAGAGCTTTATTATCTTTTTCTCCCCTTACGGTATAAATTCTTTTTCTTTCCATCTGCCCATGGTTTCCTGATTTCCCATTCGGGACTCTTTCCAATCTCAGGAGGTACCGGCAATTTTATAATCTCCGACTCAATAAGACGTTCTATATTTGCCAGTCTTCCCATGTCGTCGGGACTTACCAGTGTAAGTGCAACTCCTGTTCCTTTAGCCCTAGCGGTTCTGCCTACCCTGTGCACATAATCTTCAGCATCCTGGGGAACATCATAATTGACGATGAGGTCTATGTCTTTTACATCGATGCCCCTGCTCATAACATCGGTGGCTACCAGAATTCGCACCTTCCGGGATCTGAAACCTTGTAGTACATTTTCACGTTCTTTTTGTTCCAGATCGGAGGAAATGGATCTCACCAGATATTTATCCGTTCGTAATGCTCTTTCCAACTCGGCCACTTTCTTTTTCGTAGAACAAAAGATCAGAATAGAGCTGTATTCCGGCTTATCTGCCAGGAGATTTTCAATGAGCTTATTTTTCTGGGTTTCATAACAAAGATAAGCTGCCTGCAGAACTCCTTCAGCAGGTTTTGACATGGCAATGTTGATCTCTACCTGATCATTCAGGATTTTAGATGCAAGCTTCCTTATATTCGGAGGCATAGTTGCGGAGAACATGAGCGTTTGTCTGTTTTCAGGAAGATGATTAATGATTTTGACAATATCCTCATAAAATCCCATATCAAGCATACGGTCGGCTTCATCAAGGATAAGGTGTTCCAGGTTTTTAAAGTTAACATACCCCATATCAATATGGGCAATAAGCTTTCCAGGAGTTGCTACAACTATGTGGGTTCCTTCTTTGAGTGCCTTCTTTTGCTGATCCCAATCCGATCCGTCAGTTCCCCCATAAAGACATATTGATGTAGCCCCCACAAAATAGCTGAAACCCTGCACGGCCTGGTCGATTTGCATAGCCAGTTCACGGGTGGGGACTATTACCAGGGTATTTACTCCATCGATCTTTTTATCCTTGATCCGGTTTAGTACCGGTAAAATAAAGGCCGCAGTTTTGCCTGTACCTGTTTGTGCACAGGCGATCAGATCTTTTCCTTCAAGTATGGCAGGAACGGCCTGTTCCTGTATAGGGGTTGCTTCTTCAAAACCCATGTATGAAATAGCCTCAAGTATTTCGTCGCTTAAATTCAGTTCGTTAAATTTCATGTATATCGGTAAAGTGCTTTTTTTATTAAAACGCAAAGGTACATTATTTTATGATAATTGTAATACCCGGATTTTTTTATGTAAAAGAGTGAAATTCCTTCTCAGAAAAGGTTTGCAAGAATATTGGAAGCTTCGGTTCCAAGGCCCGGAAGATCATTCGGATAAAGCGTTCCGTTTTTGAGGATCAGGGTTCCTTTTGCCGGATCATCTATAAGGTCAAGATGCCCATCCAGATCTGCATATATAACATTAGGCCGTGAAAGTGCAAAATGCAATCCTGCAGAAATTGATACTTCTGATTCATCCATGCAGCCCACCATAACTTCTACTTTTGCAGCGCTGGCTACTGCGTTGATACGAAGTGCTTCAGAAATCCCTCCTGATTTCATAAGTTTTATATTGATCATATCAGTAAGATCATTTTTGGTAAGACTGAAAACATCCTTCAGGTTCATTATACTCTCGTCGGCCATGACAGGAATTGCAACTTTTTTACTAACCCGTCCCAGAGCTTCATAATTATCACGTGGTGTAGGTTGTTCAAGTAGTTCAATTTTATGATTTCTTGTTTTTTCTACGAACCTGATTGCATCATCAACAGAGTACCCCTGATTAGCATCCACTCTAAGCCGAATTTCTTCGCCAAATTCAAAACGAATCCTGGCAATTTTTTCAATATCTTCATCGCAAGACTTTCCCCCTTTTAGTTTGAATATTCTGAAACCTGAATCATAATAAGCTTTAGCTCTTTCTATTGTCTCCTCAACCGGCATAATTCCAATGGTAATACTTGTTGGCATGGAACTACGATATGCACCGAGGTATTTATATAGAGGAACTCCGGCTTTCTTGGAAACCAGGTCGTATAGCAACATGTCTGTCATAGCCAATGCTGAAGGATTTCCGGGAATGATTTTTTTTAGCTCCTCCATAATCCTCGTGTAATCAAAAGGGTCGGCGTTTTTCAAAGCAGGCTCAATATATTTTTCAAGGACTTCTATTGTTTGTTCCGGAGTTTCGCCGGTAACTCCGGGATCGGGAGATCCACATCCCCAACCCTTAATTCCTCTATCCGTTTCTGCCATAAGAAATATATTCGTGCATGATGAAAAAGTGTCATACGCTATAGTATAACTTTCTTGTAGCTTTAGCTTGACGCTTTTGAAATATATTTCTTTGATTTTCATTTATCTGTATTAAAGACACTAATTATTATGCCTATTATGAGGAGTATTAATCAGTATTTACGTTGATAAAGATCTTCAAGCTCGCTGTTTTTTAGTTCTTCCACAAATTTTACCAGGTGGGCGATCATTATCTTCCACATTTTTTTGCCTTTTTCAACATTAGCCAGCGTGGGATTTCCCATAACACCTGTTTGACTGATTTTTCTTGTTCTAACATACCATGATACACCTCTGGAGGATGAAAAATCGAGATAAACACTTCCAAAATTGAGCGTTGAATCTATGGCTTTTTCCATTCTGACTAAATGCGGGCGTGTTGCAAGTGAAGTCGAGGTTTCAATTTCTCCTGCATGAATATCATTCGGGGTGTCAATAATCTTGATAATATCTTCATCGCTTGTTTCTCCGGTTTCTACACAGACGAATATATTCGCATCACGGTTAATCATTTGTGCAGCAAATTTGAGGGTTGGCTCATTGTCTCCGTGTCCGTTTAGAATCAATAGCTTTTTTATACCGTTTTTGGCCAGGCTCATACCGATATCATATACCATTTTGGAAAGAGCCTCATTACTCACGCTTAAGGTTCCTTTAAATTCTTCATGATGATAGGATACTCCATAGGAAATGAGTGGAAGAACAAAAGGTTTAGGGTCACTGCATGCTTCCGCCACTTTTTTAGCAAGGTATTCTGCATCAAAAGCATCTACATCTACCGGTAAATGTGGGCCGTGTTGTTCAATTGAACCACAGGGGAGGATCGCTATATCTACTTTTTTTAATTTTTCTTCAATTTGGGGCCAGGTCATCTCTGTCCATAAGAAATCATGGGTATTCTCATCTGAAGTAAAGGCAGGTCCTATCTCAAAAGGGTAGGGTGTGCTCATGTCTTCAGAATTTAGCAAATCAAATTCCTTCCATTTTCTATTGATCAGTTTCGCAGATCCCTCTGCATGTTCCAGATAAATTTTGAAGAGATCATTTCTCAGATTTACCGGAATATCTTTTACCTGTGATCTCTCATTGTCGAATCGCAGCATCATGATCTCCGGATGTTTCCTTGCCATATTAAGGGTATGCTCATTTTTATCGAGGAGGCCTTTCTCTATCATCAAATGATAAAGATGAGCTGCATCTGAATCAATTTGTTTGATGGATTCGGAAGATATTTTTTTCAGACAGTTTTCTTCCTGTTTGGGAGAATATCCACAATTATCAGGATTCATTCCCAGGGCTTTCATCATACCTACTATACGCCTGCATTTTTCACAGTTTCCGCAGGGATATATTCTCCCCTCTTTTTCATGAGCCGAGTGACATGAAATCTGTTGTGCCTGCAATTCAGGATATCTTTTGACCAGTACTTTCATGATAAGCAATTCCGATAAGCTACGTAAAATAGAAAATTGCCTCATATTCCAGCCTTTTTTCATAAAATAGCGTGATAGAGCATAATCAAAATATCGACTCTGGTCGTAAAGCCCATCGTAATGCGTTATTCCCTGATAATTTAGTTTTCTTGTGGTGTCGTATTCATCTCCTATGATCAGCCTGGCTATTCCTTGTTTTTTCATCATTGGCAGGACTCCGAAAAGGAAAACCGCCACTGTCCATAACCTGATAGGATAATCATCCGCCCTTACTGTAGTGAAATCTTTTCTTATAAAGGGCATGTTGCGAAGGAACCAGTTAAATATACGATCGGAATTAGTCCATACCCGACCGGTATTTGTATCATTCTCTTTTAAGTATCGATAAGCGTTAATGGCAGTAAACCAGTGTCTTCCTGATTCATTTACGAAATATGGGTATACCTTTTGTCCTAATTCTTTCATCAGTCCGTAACTCAACAGGCTATCTTTACCCCCACTGCTAAGAATACATATCTTATTACCATGGGTATTCCAGTGTTCCCATGAATTTTCAAGACTTTTACGTGGAGATGACTGAGGGAAACGAAGTTTTGCGACTGTATACTTCTTTTTTTTCTCGAAAGAAAGATCCCTGTATTCATCTTTAATAAATGGATTAGTCCGGAGCAGTTTATTTACATAAATCTCCCGTGAGGTATTTTCCATCATGTCTTTCAGCAGACGGATATCTGTGTCGTCAAAAATTCCCTGAAACACTATTTCCTTACAAAATAATCCATAATTGAGTGCCAGTTGAGAGAGAATAATGGAAGCAAGGTTTTTGTCTGAAATAGAGTCAGGGTCGAAAACTTCATTTTCATAAGAATAGATCAGATCGTTTTTTTCATTCATTCCATTCGATTTATACAGAACGTAACTCGAACTGATCTTTTTCTTTTCAATTCTGGGTGTTGAAATCTCCAATTTTTCAAAACATATGAAGTTACTTAGATTCATTTTCTTTGTCTTATTAAAGGTGCTAAGACTTTAAGTAGATCATCAGGGCCGGATTTCAATATATCTATTGCCGGAATTCCAAACTCTTTTTCAATTTTTGAAGCCTCTTTACGGATCTCATAATCATTCATATTTTCATGGTTGATGGTGATGGCGATAACCTTTTTTTCTGATATTATCTCTATAGCTTCGATTTGTTTTTGAAGGGGATGGAGAGCATAGCCCGGGAACCCGTCATATTCCTTTCTTTTTGGGGCATGCTGGAGGATCACAAAATCGGGTCTGCCCGCTGCAAGAAGTTCAAACCCTCCGGGATATGCCGGATTCAGAAGGCTTCCCTGGCCTTCAAGAATAATAACATCGGGGTCTTCGTTCTTCCAGGCTTCGTGAACAGCATGTTCAATTTCACCGGAAACAAAATCATTTATTAATGAATCAAGAATGATTGTATAATTCGCACCCTGCATCCATGCAGTTTGTCCAGTTCCTATCAATTCGGCTTTATAACCCTGGTTTCGCAAGCCATGTACAAGAATCCATGCTGATGTCCTTTTTCCAATAGCTGAATCGGTTCCCAGGACAGCAATTTTCAGGCTGTTTACTTCTTCAATTTTCCCGGTAAAAAAATGAAGCTTGTCCCGAGAGGGAGTTTTTCTTATATCCCTGATAAGGACATTATTATCGCGTGCATAATTGTAAAATTCTGGGTCATCGGAAATGAAATCGTGTAAACCTGAATCAACATTCATTCCCAGTGCCAAAGCTTTAATTATATCTTTGCGGGCAAATTCTTCGAGTCTTCCTCCGTCAGGCGCCAGGCCAATTACAAAATAATGAGGTAAATCATTATTTTTCTTACAATAGTCCCAGGCAGAATCAAGTTCAGCGAATATAGGGATCTCATTTGGCTTTCCATCCAAAATCTCCCCGGAATCTTTCCCTGCATATTTTGAATCAATAACAGCCTTAACATCATATCTTTGTGTAAAGCGTACGAGTCCGTGGGCAGTTTTCCCATTGGTTGTATTAAAAGCTCCTTCGCAATATACTATTGCCGGGCCTTCAAAGGTATTATTCATGTTCATTTGATTTAAATTATTTTCTTCCGGTTAAAATTGCCACAAAACGGTCGTTTCCAAAGTTTTCCGTTTTATGATAATTCAGCAATGCTATTAATCCGGCTGTTGATGCCGGTAATACATTTAAACCCTCTTTCTCTTTCAGGATTTTAGAATAATAGTTCAGTTTTTGGTCAGATACATCATTAGCCCATCCGTCAGAATTACGAATAGCCTGCAGGGCTACATCCCCGTCAAATGAGTGCCAGTTAATGAGAGCTTCGTTTACTGGTGTTTCTTTTATTTTTTCCGGACGAAGATCTGTGCAATAGTCCAGACCTTTTTGAAAGGAATAAATTACAGGATTTTTCTTAAAGGAAGAACCCGCAATAAACCGGGGGATTCGGGATGTTTTTCCTCTTTTATAAAGAGTGACAAATCCGCGATAAATACCTGCTAACATAGTTCCGTTTGAAACAGGTGCTGCAAGAATGCGAGGTGCATCCCGCAATGTGTCATAGATTTCATAGGCAATTTCTGCATACGAGATCAATTGAAGATGAGTATTGTCTCCTCCGGGGTTTGCATCATAATATTCTTTCTCAACTGCCATATCATGGGAATAAGCTACAGATTGTTCATAATCTCCAGGTGTCCTTATGATTTCTGCACCAAGATCAATCATTTCTTGAATCCTTTTGGTGTGGTAGCTTTCAGGTATACAAATCATGCATTTGAGGCCTGCGAGATTTGCAGCCAGGGACATAGCTACTCCGTAATTGCCGCATGTTGCCAGAGTAATTGAATCAAATCCTCTTCTGAGTGCATCCATACACTGCGCAAAAGCGATCCGGTCTTTCTGAGTTCCTGTTGGATTACCGCCTTCAAACTTTATGTAAAGTTGACGAAGACCTGTTTCTCTTTCAATATTTCGCACCCTGGCAAGACTGGTATCACCAACTTCCATATTGAAAATGTCTTCGTAAGCCTCAAGTCGCGTCACAAGATCTTCTTTGGGATCGATCACGATTTTTTTTAGATCCCCAGCTTCCTGTGAAATTGCCAGCCCGAATCCCGAAGCGCCATCTATGAGTGCATACGGACTATTTGACGGGTGATGATGTTTGTTTTCCAGTTTTGTATATTTTTTGTAAAATTATATCAAAAATGATCAATTTTCTATGCTGGCAATCAAAAATTTTACTCAAATACAAAAAATGCTCTGAATAGAGTCGGTCAATAAAGTCAAGTGTCTGGATCATAACCGAATTGTTAATTGGCTGTGAGCTCAATGAAGCTAATTTTCGAGATCAAAGCAGCAACGCAGATATCGGATATTATGATCCAGACACCTGACTTTATTGACAGGCACTAAATAGGTTAATTAACATGTAATCAAAAATAGGATTGTGCTATGGGTGTAATCTGAAGAAATATAAGTACAAATTTATTTTTTCTTTTTTGGCTTATACCGACTTTTATCTGCAAAAAAATCCATAAGCCAGGTTTTTTCTTTAAAAAATGCGGAGTGAGGAATACCTGCGGGGATGTAATAACTGTCACCTCCCCTGTATGATTTGGTTTCTCCATCAATAGTGAGTTTCATTTCACCCTGGAAAACCGTTCCCCACTGATCACCATGTTTGTGTTCCTCAATTAGTCCGACTGGATCAATTTCAAAAAAGACGATCTGATGATCTTCAGCCTGGGATAACCATCCTTTTACCCCGTCAAAGGGAATATCTGCCTCAGGTAATTCAGTTATGTTCTTAGGATAAAATGAATTCATAATTTTCTATTTTCTTAAGAATAATTTACAAATATACGTAAAAGAAATTGGTAAATTACTTAAGGTAAAACAGAATACGGTGAGTGATTTACTTCACGTGCCAGAATGAATGAGATCAAGCAATTGATAAAGTACTTCAATAAAGAGATAGGGAATGCTACTGGTTAAATTATTATTTGCTCAGTGGATAGCAATCGGTTTTTTAGTGGTAAGAGCACTGCCAACTGAAATTTGTTTTCCCGCCATAATATTCTATCTTCAAATCCGTGAAAAAAGATTCTTCGGTTAATCAGAGATTTTCTACCCGCTGGGGTCTTCTTTTAAGTACCCTGGGGATAGCAGTGGGAACAGGTAATATCTGGAGATTTCCACGCATCGCGGCTCAAAATGGCGGTGAAGAAGGGGCAGGTGCATTGATCATCGCCTGGATATGTTTCCTTTTCCTTTGGAGTATCCCTCTTATAATTGCAGAGTATCTTATTGGTAAAAAACAACGGTCGGGGGTTATGGATTCCTTTTCTTCCGGTATTGGAAAGAAAAATGCATGGATGGGGGGCTTTGTTGCTTTTGTAGCAACTGCTATCAGCTTTTTTTATGCAGTTATTGTAGGCTGGTCAATTTTTTATTTTTTTAAATATTTGGTTAATCCCTTACCTTCTTCCTCCACGGACTCGTTGCAGGTATGGAATAATTTTCAATCGGGATGGCTCCCGTTTCTCTTCCATCTGCTGGCTATTGTAATTGGTGCCCTGGCAATTATAAGGGGAGTTAACAGTATTGAGCGAGTGAATAAAATTCTCATACCAACCTTATTATTAATAATAGTGATTTCAGTAATCAGGGCAATAAGCCTTCCCGGTTCTGGGGAAGGAATTGCTTATCTTTTTCGTCCTCAATGGAGTCAGTTGAGAGACCCCTCACTATGGCTGCAGGCACTTACCCAGAATGCCTGGGATACTGGGGCAGGATGGGGATTGTTTCTTACCTATGCAGCCTATATGAAAGCTGAACACGGTACGGTAAAAAATGCCTTTATTACAGGTATCGGTAACAATACAGTCTCCCTGTTAATGGCCATAATGATCTTCGGAACAGTATTTTCCGTAATGCAATCCGGACTCGGTTATTCAAATGCTGAAGTACTTGAAGTGATGCAAACCGCAGGCCCTGCAAGCACAGGCCTGACATTCATCTGGATGCCCCAGTTATTTTCGATTATGCCATTCGGCAAACCATTGGCTGTAATCTTTTTTCTCGGACTCTCATTTGCCGGTTTTTCTTCCCTTATTTCAATGCTCGAACTATCGACCCGTACCCTGGTCGACAGGGGCATAAAGAGGAGAAAGGCTATATGGATCGTAATATCAGTGGTATACCTACTGGGAATTCCGTCGGCCATGAGCCTTGATCTGCTCAGTAACCAGGACTTTGTTTGGGGAATTGGCCTCATGATCTCCGGCGCCCTTATAGCTTTTTATGCTGTGAAATATGGCACGGAGAAAATGAGAGAACAGGTAAAAGAAGATAGCTCTGATTGGGTTATAAAAAGATACTGGTCCTTCCTGATGAAATTTTTCATTCCCTTAGCCGCTTCAGCTTTACTGGTATGGTGGTTATATCTTTCTGTTACAGAATTCGCTCCTGACACTTGGTACAATCCTTTCGCTCCCTTCAGCATCATGAGTTGTATTGTACAATGGACTGCAGCGGCTCTTGTTCTTTATTTTATAAACCGCAGATTGATTTCTCTAAATAGTGTCTGTCCATAATGTCCGTTTGCTGCGTTATGCTCGCCGGGAACTGAGCCTGAAGTCCTTTTGTCCGAATTCCATCATTCTAGCTGGAAATAATCTCCGGTTTGTCTGATCCATTCTTCCAGTTTGGAACGTAATTCCTTTTTCTTCTCAGAGTAAGCGGAATTGTAAACAAGATTCCGTGCTTCACCCGGGTCACGTTCCAGATCAAATAATTGCTCATTCCTTTTGCCAAAGCTGTAGATAATATACTTGAATCTTCCATCTGTGATCATCCTTCCGGACTTTGTTTTGTCCTGTGGATCGATTGCCAGCTGGGTCACCAGGTAATCCCTCCAGATGGTATCCGGATTTTCAATGATCTTTTTCAGGCTTTCACCTCTGATGGTCCCGGGAATTTCAATACCTGCATAATCCAGCAGGGTTGGGGTCAGATCAAGACCCGATATCAGATGTTCATTATTCACTGCCTGTTCTGTTTCTCCAAACCAGGTAATAATCATTGGAACTTTTATACATTCTTCATAAAGTGATAAATTTCCTGCCCACTGATGTGAACCGGCTCCTTCACCGCTAGTTGAAGTAAAAACGATCAGTGTATTCTGATCCAAACCCCTCGATTCCAAAGCACTAATGATCCTCCCAACTCCGGCATCCACCTTTTCCACCATTCTGTAATAATGAAAAATATAATTTCTCCAGTCGTTTGAAGTAAAACTATCGGTTGGTGGAATATTATATGGATAATTTTCTCTGTCGGCCATCATTTGTAAAAATTCCGGTTCCGATTGATTAAAGCCAAAATTATCAGGCAGGGGAGGAGCAGACTTCATATTCACCGGTGGTGGAAAATTCTCCGGGTTTAAAGGAAATGCTACAATATTGTGAGGGTTTTGAAAAGAGACAGTCAGCAAAAACGGTTCTCTTCTTCTTCCCTTTATATGTTTCACAGCTTCGCTTACGAGTGCTTCATCGACGTCATCTCCTGTTACAGTAATTTTTTCTTCATCAAGGAAATCCAGAAGCCGGAAACCGCGTACAGCCGATTGACTGGTATGAGGGTATATTTCTGAGAGATGCCATTTTCCTGCCCAAGTGGTTTCATAACCTTCTTCTCTTAGTATCTGTCCGAGATTCAGGATTGAAGAACCTGGTTCCTGTCCGTTAAAAATCACCCCGGTTTCATTTGGCATCAAGCCTGTTAGTAAAGAACTTCTTGAGGGGGAAGAAGCCGGTGCGGTGCAATAGGATTTTGTAAACCTAATTCCATATTTGGAAAGAGCATCCATGTAGGGAGTATAGAGGTGAGGGTTTCCGTAGGCGCTCATCGCATTCATTGTTTGCTGATCGGTGAGAATCAATACAATATTTGGTTTTTGTTCCTTTTTTCCTCCTTCATCGAATGCTACTTTTTTGAAATTATGGGGATTGTTCCAGTTATCACTTTCTCCTGCCCACATTAACTGACTTTCACGACTCCCCGTGTCCGCATCATTAATAGCCACATCGAGATAGAAACTTTCTCTCGGCCAGTAATGCTTTCTTTTCATTCCTGAATAGGGGATGCTTATCTGTACAACATAACCGCTGTCGCGCAGCTCAGTATACGCAATGGTTCCGGGAATACGCGAATCATAATTTTTTGGATACCACTCAATGGGTGCAATTTGTTTTTTTCCGGGGTCGGGTAAAATAACTGCCTGGAAAACCCCCTCCTGGTAGAAATTATTTTCACGTAACCTTGGTGGCCGCAGATCAACATATAATTCTATTCCATCATTCATGTATGGTTGAGGATGTCCGGTTTTCACAGAATCATCGTAAACCTCAATAGTGAAAAGGAGCCCGTTTGCCGATTTGTTCAGGTAGCCGTGTGCCGAACAATCCTCCTGGCCCTCCCAGGCTTCTTCCCCTATAACAACCTGTGAGGGTTTAGAAATGAAAATCCGTATCGCTTCTTCATCATTGAAAGATCTGAAGCCGGAACATGAAGAAATAAGCAAAAAAACTGCCAGCCAGGGTATTTTATATGTTTTCATCATTATATTTTTTATATTATCCTGTAGAAAGTATACCGGAGATATAGTCCTTTATTATCAGGAAACGCCTCCAGTTGTCCTTCCGGTTTTCTCACAGGCTTTCCACTTCTGCTGCCCGGAAGGCAATGGCAGATTTGGAGCAATAATCTTCGATTCGCAGGGAGATAGTAAAAAGATCCATGATTGCAGAAATTGATTAACAGCTAAATTTATACTTTCAGGTTTAGCTATGCAAAAAAATACCGGAGTAATCTCATTATTGGATATTATTTTCATTCGAATAATACCTTCCAGCCATCTTTACGGGAATTGAAACAGATTTCAATCTGTTCCGGAGTATTTCTTTCAAGGGAGAGATCAGGTAAATTATCCCGGCGGAAAAAACCGGCTTCAGAAGTTTCCGTATTATCTGAGAACTGGCCTCCTTTCAGACTGCATTCAACAAATATCTTGTAGCAACCGTGGGGAATGGGGGGGCGGTTATGTTTATCCCGGTCGAGAATAGCAATTACTTTTTCCGGAACTACTTCCACTCCTGCTTCTTCCAGAGATTCCTTAACGAGATTTTCAGAAAGGCTAAGGTGCTCATCCGCCCAGCCTCCCGGAAGTGACCATTTGCCATCGGCTTTCTCCTTTACCAGAAGAATCTTATCATTATTGAAAATGGCAGCACGAACATCCACTTTCGGAGTAGGATATCCATCAGCTGAAGTAAAGAACTTTATAATATCTTCCTTATTATAGCCGGTAAAGTTTTTCATAATTTCCACACTTATTTCGCGGATCTGAAGATAACGGTCCCGGTCATAAGGAGTATGAGAATATTCAAGTCCTGCCTGGGCAATGGCTTGAAGCCGCCGGGCAATTCCGATCCATTCAAAGGATTTTTCAGACATAGTTTTTTTTGTAAAGTTATAAGTTTTATAAAGAGCTTAGCTTCCGGGAGCCTAATTTTGCATTATAGGCATAATAAGCTTTATTATACACGTTTTGGCTGAAAGTTGTTGAGAAAATAGGAGTTTTCTTCGAGTCACTAAATAGTATTAATGATCTAAATGCTTAAATTTGCCTCCAGAAAAAATGAAGAAAATTCCGGAATGATTAAAAACAATTTGTATTCAGATGAAATGCGTGAGAAGTCTAATTACGATCTTCAGCAAATCATCAAAAAATATCCTGATGAAGAAAAAACCAGAGTTATATCGGCTTTAAGAGAATTGGAAAAGAGGGATGTGCTTTATAGTGAGGACCGTAAATTGCTTGAGGATTTGACAGATCAGGTCGGTGAATACAAAGAAAAGGACAGAGTTGCCAAAGATGCCTCACCTCTTTCAATATTCCGGGATCCGAATATTGTGGAGGACTTTAAAGCTCCCAGGCTTTATTCCCGTTATGCCATACGTTTTTTTGCCATAATTTTTTCTACACTATTCGGAGGTATACTATTGAGTATTAACCTGAACCGTCTGAACAGGAAAGAGGGAATATTTTATGTAATTGGTTTTTCATTTTTATATAGTCTTCTTGTTTACCAGGCTACTACACTGTCGCCGGAAAATGCTACTACCATTACCCTGGTATTGAATTTGATCGGATCCATGGTACTGGAGGAATTTTTCTGGAAAAAATACATTGGAAAAAATTTTAAATTCAGACGTCAGCCCATTTCAGGGGCATTACTGATTGGATTTGGAGTTTCAATTCTTATAGGATTGCTCCTCTTATCCGGAGGGTAATTAGTGTCTGTCCATAATGTCCAATATACTCATTCAGGGTTAATTCAGTGAGACTATGATTTTGGTTTTCAAAATCATTTAGCCGAACTGATCCCGTCCCGAAAGCTTTCGGGAGATAGCCGAGGGATCTCATGGATTTAAGCGGTATTTCCCGGAGTACCGTGGACACGCGGTCGCAAGCCTTGATCTCGAACATTAGCTTCGCTGAGCTCACTGCCATGTGGTGGTTTCGGTTATGGTCCAGACACTAATTATACGCAACCTTTTAAGCAGGATAATCATCATTTATATTATTAATTTTCTTCTGATTCTATATGAAAAGAAGTGCGAATTTTTTATTATCAGCATTATTTGTTTTTCTCGCCTGTGAAAAAGACGATGCCATACCCTCTGAACCACATGGCGTATGGGTTGAGAAATCCATGAGAAGAGATACTATAATTTTTAATTCTCCAAAATTTGATTTTGGAGATTACTGGTTTGATCTCAGAAGAGATGAAATGCTTTCAACAGGGCCATATGAATATAGAATTGAAGCTGACAGTATTTCCATCAACTGGATGCTTTCCAGCTGTATGTGCTGGAAAAACTATTACTTCAGAATGGCTAATAGTAATGAATTTACTATTGGAAAATTCTATGATTCAGAAAAATTGAATTCTTCACTTTTAAGCTTTGAAAAACTGAATGCCATAAAATAGACGGAAACGTTCTGATATAGTCTGATAGATGGTCGCCACATCTGTTCTCTAATTCTACTAAAAACATCCTTTTCTGTACCAGTAATATTGCTTCATATTAACATCTCTGGCTGCTTCATTCAATTCACGATATTTAGGTGAAGTGTAAAAAGGATCGGGATTGTCAATAGGGAAGGGGTTTCTGAAACTCCCGGTGAAATTCCTGAGATTCTCCTGCATTTGTTTCACAACACCTGCATATTCAGGGTCGTAGGCCAGGTTGTTTTGCTCATCCGGATCTTTTTCCAGGTCATAGAGCTGATCTGCATCAAAATAATAAGGGTATCTTAGAACAGCAGGTTCATCTGCGATGGTTCCTTTGAAAGTATAGGATTCATTAACTAAGCTATTTTTCATATTTTCCAGTAATTCCTGGGGCAGGCGGAAGGCTATATACTTATACTTACCTGCAAGTACCGCTCTTGTATACCCGAATTCAAAAAAAAGAACTTCATCATCCTTATTAATGTTTTTGGATTTTTTTAGGTGGTTCAGACGATTTTTACCGTCAATCACCTGATCATCGGGAATCGAGGTCTTTGCCATAGCAGCAAAGGTTGGCATGAGGTCATGGAGGCCCATATGCTTGTTTGTTATTGTACCGGGTTTAATCACCCCGGGCCATTTCATACCAAAAGGAATATGCACTCCTCCCTGGTAACAACTTGCTTTTCCGTCATAGCGGTTATGGTCTGTGGTAAAAATAACAGCCGAGTTATTCGTAAAATTGTTTCTGTCAAGTTCATTCATCACGGCCGCAACACAATCATCAGTCCAGACAGTACCTGCCGTTTTGAAGTCAAATGGATAACCATTTTCCATGATCCTTTCAGAGATGGTTGATCTTGGAGGCATAACCTTTTCCAGTCCTTCGACAAGTCCGGCCTGAGTAATGCGTATATCCGAATTTATGGATTCAATGTGACATGGTACATGATGTGTTGTGATGTTTAGGATTAGAAAGAAAGGTTTTTCACTGTTTCTGTTCATTTTGATAAAATCAATTGCCCCTTTTGCTAACCATTCAAGGTTATGATATTGAAGGGCCTCTACAAAGTTGTCGTCAATATTTTGGGATACGATGGAAGCCGCATAGTCGAACCCGGATTTTTTAATGTGTTCTATTATCGATGCCTGATGTTCTTTAAGAACCCGGTCAACTTCCGGGTCTGTGATGTCCGCATCTCCTGGTAGTTGAAATGCAGATCTGTCGAATCCAAGGTGCCATTTTCCGACAAACCCTGTTGTATAACCGGCATCCTGCAGCATTTTTCCAAGTGTATATTCTTTTTCCGGATTCAAAAAGGTATTCCGGCTAATATTATATGCTAGATCTTCCGGATAATCTCTGATAAATTTTTCATCCTGACAACGTCCTGGGTACCTGGCAGTATGCAATGAATACCGGCTTGGAGTGGAAAGTGTTGAGGCTGAATAGAATTCTGTTACTTCCACTCCCTGGGATATAATACTGTCAATATTGGGTGAGAGGTCAGGGCCTCCTCCGAACCCCCAGTAGGTAAAGGCATTGTCATCTGTTAAAAACATCAGGATATTGGGACGATCATCTTCTTTTCTGTCGTTTTTGTATTCAGTTTGTTTGCAGGAATTACAACTTACCAGAAAAACGATGGCTCCCGCAATGCCTGTGATCAGTTTCTTATTTATCATTGTGGTATTTTTTTATTTTTGCCCGGAGCTTTTTTCTTTAATCGTTTTCCATGCCGGACAACATAGAGATTAACTTTAATGTGTTTTTACAAGCTCGCGTTCCTTTCCCAGGTCTGGAGGAAGTTGGATAAGGAATAGAATAATCGACTATTTTTATCAGTTCTTATAGTTTATTCAATTTTGCAATTTTTGGGTTTCTCATGGATAATTAATTAAACTCATTTGAAAGGAAATATTTTTCCGTATTGCAATAAATAGAGGTATAAATTTTCAGATCGGACCTGTTGGTGTCATATTTCCTGTAAAGATGGATTACAGGGGCGCCAGGGTAATAATCAAGGTGCGAGGCGACTTCTTCACTTGCGGCAATTGCCTGCAGATCCTGGTAGACACTGTTTATTTTTATGCCATGTTTTTTTCTGAGTGTCTGGAAAAGAGAATTATTTACCAGGGGGTCAGACAAAAAATTATCAAGCCCGATATTTGGAATGTAGGTATATTCCAGCAAAACAGGATTGTCATCTACAAATCTCAGCCTGCTAATGAAAAATGTTTTTGCTTTGGCTTCCTCCTCTGATAAGCTATAAAAGAAATTCTCCGGCCAGTGAATCAGTACAGGCTCCTGTAACAAAATGGAAAAGATCTTAAGTTTTTTATTCTCCAGAACTTCCGAAAATCCCTTGAAAGATAATAAGCCCAAGGAATGTCTCTGCAATTTCACGATGCTTCCCTTGCCCTGTTTTTTAATAATGTAACCCTCATTTACAAGAAGGTCAAGGGCTTTTCGAATAGTAGAGCGGGTGACATGATATTTTTTTGCTAAATCATTTTCAGAAGGGAGAATATCCCCCTCTTTTAAAACACCACTCAGGATCTGAGAAGTCAAATCATTTTTCAGAATCTGGTATTGAGGCCTCTTATTCAAATCAATATTTTTGATCAAAGTTATAGAAATTAACTTGTGTGTACAAGTTGTTTTCTCAGAAAGATAAAATAAACTCTGATCTTGGAGAGCTGCCTCAGCTAAAGCTTCAGCGACACGCGGTTGCGCGCCTTGATCTTGAACATTATGGACAGACTCTAATTAGGTTCAGAAAAAATGTTTAACAGAGAGTGAAAAAAATCAAACAAGAAATTATGTATATTTGTATACATATGAAATTTTGAAAAAACAGATAATGGGAGAAAAAAAAAGAATTGGTCTGGCTCTAAGTGGTGGAGGAGCAAGAGGCTATGCCCACCTAGGAGTAGTAAAAGCTCTTTATGAAAGAAATATTCGTCCCGAAATATTTTCCGGAACAAGCGCAGGTGCTCTCGTTGGACTCTTTCTTGCAAACGGATGGGACCCACAGGACATTTTCGATTTTTTTAAAGACAAAAAAATATTTGATGTTTCGCGTTTAACCATTCCGAAAAATGGCCTGATGAACATGAAAAATGCCAGAGAAAAATTCGAAAAAGAACTGGATATTGAAGATCTTAACGAAACACGGCATCCATTTTATGTGTGTGTAACCAATATGACAAAAGGAAAGGTGGAATACCTGAACAAAGGCCCTGCAGTTGATATAGTTCTTGCTTCCGCTGCAATTCCGGTTCTTTTTGCACCTGTTAATCTCGGAGAGGACCTTTACTCTGATGGTGGTATATTCGATAATTTGCCTGTAGACCCTATTAGAGATAAATGTGAAAAATTAATCGCTGTGGACGTAAATCCCATTTTCGAAAAAGCAGACCTTACAAGTCTTGCTGGTATAGCCTCCAGGACTTTTTCTCTGACAGTAAACAGTACCATTAGTGAACACAAGGAAAAGTGTGATCTGTGGATTGAACCTGAAGGACTTTACAAATATAAAATTCTCGGATTTAATAATCATCAGGAACTTTTTGAGAAGGGCTATGAATGCGCAAGTAATATGGATATTGATCTTTAGCCTGTTTATTTCATATTTTTCACTTAAGAAGCAGGAATGAAGAGTACTTTCAGATTGTAAGTTCTTTAAAAAATATCATTCGCTACCTGAGTAGTTACAAACAATTAAATGAATCCTAAAAGAAAGAATCCTAAAATCCTTGTTGCACCAAACGCATTTAAGGAAAGTCTTTCGGCAACGCAGGCAGCAGAAGCAATTTCCAAAGGATTGATAAGGCTTGTACCATCTGATAATATCATTAAATTACCGGTTGCCGACGGAGGAGATGGCAGTCTTGAAGTTCTTACCCAATACCTTGGTCTTGAAAAAAGAGAATACACAACAGTTGATCCACTGGGACGTAATATTTCTGCCCCTGTATCTTATTCCTCTAAAAAAGAAGCTTTTATAGAAATGGCTTGCGCGACCGGTTTACACCTTCTCAGGAATAATGAAAAGGATGCCGCCCACTCCGATTCATACGGAACCGGGATCCTCATAAAAAAAGCCATCAAAGAAGGGGTAAATACCTTAAACCTGTTTGTTGGTGGAACTGCCAGCATGGATATGGGAACCGGAATTCTCAGAGGACTTGGGTTTTCTTTTCTGGATCATGCAGGTAATGAAGTCCCTCCCGGAGGTATAAATCTCGGAAAAATAAAAAATTTTTCACTCCCGGCCAAGGATGCTTATGAACACTATAAAAAGTTGGAAATCAGGATTTTTTGTGATGTTAAAAATGCACTTACCGGGCCACATGGTGCAGTAAGGACATTTGGGTCACAAAAGGACCAGGGAAAAACGGACTTTCAGGAGCTGGAAAAATCTTTTGAATCATTTGCCGGACTGCTTAAAGAAAATACCGGATATGAAGTTTCGGAATTTCCTGGATCCGGTGCTGCCGGAGGAGTACCTGCGGGCCTTTCTGCTTTCCTGAATGTTAATATTTTTGAGGGAGCTGAAAAAATTCTTGAAATATTTGATTTCAGGAAATATGTCCAAGAATCGGATATTGTAATTACAGGTGAGGGAAAACTTGACCAACAAAGCTTTGGAGGAAAAGCTCCTTCCGTAATTGCTGGTATAGCAAGGGAACACAATAAGAAGGTCATTTTTATTGGAGGTGATGTCCCTAACGATATTGAACATGAGGCATATGATCACTTCGATGCAATTTTTTCTATTGTTCCCGCACCGGTCAGTTTGACTGATTCAATTGAAAATACAGGGCGATGGCTTGAACGTACTGCTTACCTTATAGCAAAAATGCTATATTTATAACGTTTTTGATAATACATGTTCTTCGTTATTTATATTTTCAAAAAAAAATATAGTTTTAAACCTTAGTATTCATAAATGAATGAATAAGAAAGTGATTTTTTTTATAAATAAATCTGAGAAGGTTTTCATTTAAATGATTCTGACCATTTTTAAAATTTATTAAATGTTATTACAGTGATGAAAAATATTTCCTTTACATTCTTAATGTCCCTGGTCTTCTTTACCGGACACACCCAGCAAGAGATAGAAAAGGGTTTGAATTCCATCAATGAAAATATGGTTGAAGCTCAACTGGAATTTTTGTCTTCCGACTGGACCGAGGGTAGAGCAACAGGAAGCAGGGGTGCATACATGGCTGCCGATTATATTGCCAGTATGTTTAAACTTTACAGTCTGGAACCCGGGGGAGACATGGTAAATAAACGATTTTCAAGAATTGAGACCGCTAAGGGAAAGAAAAACAAAAGTTACAGAAGTTATTTCCAGAATTTTCCATTAATTGAATATTCCGGCAAGGATGATCAGGAGCTCTCATTGATCACAAAAAAGAAAAACACAGTATCGGAAATTAACTTTTCATATAAAACAGATTTCCATCTTTCTCCGGGACCTCTTTCTCAGTCGGGGAGCGGTAATGTCGTTTTCGTTGGCTATGGCTTAAAAAATGAGGAAATTTCCTATAATGAGCTTGAAAAGAGTGATCTTGAGGGGAAAGTTATACTTCGCTTAAGCGGGTATCCGGGTCATAAAGATGACGATTCCCCTTCACAAAAAATATTTAAACCAAAAAACCGGTGGGAAGAGTGGCAAATGAGAAGTAATAAAGATATGGCGGCAGCAGAACTCGGCGTGCTTGCCATACTGGAAATTGATATTGATGGACAAGCTTATAGAAATTGGTCGGAAAACATACCTTTTCGTTATAATACCCATATGTTTGAAGGTGATGAAAGACCCGATAGCTATTATGAGACACGGATGACAGCTCCCGGCGCTAACATGGACCTTCGCCCGCCTGTTTTTACTATATCATTAAGAATGGCCAATGAAATACTCGCTTCGTCGGGCATTGACCTTGAAGAATTTGAAAGAAATGCTGCCATGGATGCCAAACCTCAAACTAAGGAACTTAAAGGAAAAGAGATCACATTCAAAACTAATGTAGAATCCAGAATTATAAATGCAAGAAATGTGGTGGGTGTTCTCAAAGGGAAAGACAGCAGTAATTTTATTGTAATTGGTGGACATTATGATCATCTCGGAAAACATAACGGGTATATCTGGAATGGGGCGGATGATAATGCCTCAGGAACGGTTGGGGTAATGAGTATTGCAAAAGCCTGTATGGAGACAGGAGAAATGCCCGAGAAGACAATTGTTTTTGCCGCATGGACTGGTGAAGAAAAAGGATTATGGGGCTCAAAATATTTTGCGGATCATCCCTGGGAGGACAAGAATATTATTCTTAATCTTAACTACGACATGATCTCCCGGGATAATGACGATGATGAAAAGGGCAATAAGTGCAGGATGACATATACAAAAGATTACCCGATGATAGAGAAAATTTCACAGGAAAATATCAGGGCGTACAACATTGATCTGGACGTAAATTTCCGTCCTGCCTCCGATGCAAGAGGAGGAAGCGATCACGCCCCTTTTGCAAAGAAGGGTATACCCTATTTTTATTTTATGGCAGGATTCCCTCTTGAATACCATCAGCCGGATGATCACATTGAACTGGTGAATATTACAAAAATGACAAATATTATCAGACTTGGATTCCTCAATATATGGAGTTTTGCAAACACTGATGAATGGAGGGAACAATAAAATCATATAATATCATAATAGATTCCAGAACAAGCCTTAATAAAAGGCTATGGATCATAGGGTGTTAACAGAATTTTTTTGTTCCCGGTCAATGATAAAAGCTTTTGAGAAATGCGATGCTTAATTTTTTTTGAATTTGAAAACCCTGATTATGAAAGTACAAATTATAATACTTAATCTGGTTTTGTTCCTGACATCCTGCAATATGAGTCCGGGCCCAGTTGATTTTACCTACCCTGAAGATAAATTTACAGATGAAGCCTTACTTGACCTGAGGTATCTGAATGAGGATTACGCCGGCCAGAACGGTTTCATAAAGCTGACAGAAGACGGGGAAAGTTTTATCAGGGAAGATGGACAGCCCATAAGATTCTGGTCTGTGAACGGAGCAGATATTGCAAAACACCTCAGTGATGAGGAATTCAGAAATTATTCCCGGTTTCTGGCAAAGATGGGTGTAAACATGGCCAGGTTTCATGGCTCAATAAATCCTGCAGGTAAAGGAACAATGATAAACTGGGTGGATACATCCGAAGTTAATGCTATCTGGAAGGCGGTAGCTTTACTTAAGGATGAGGGAATTTATACCAGTATTTCTCCTTTCTGGGCCCACAACGGTCATATGGGTGGATGGGTTCCGGAAGAATGGGGTATTGAGGGATATTCAGGAAAGGATGCTCTCTGGGGAGTGATGTATTTTAGCGACACCCTGAAGGAGGCTTATAAATCATGGGTAAAATATTTATATACAGAAGAAAATCCTTATACAGGCATTGCTCTTAAGGATGATCCCGCTGTAGGATTAATACAGATCAAGAATGAAGACGGTCTGTTTTTCTGGACAATGCAAAATATTAAACCGGAACTTAGAGAAATAATTGTAGAAAAATTCACAGCCTGGACAATAGAAAAATACGGATCCCTCCCGGAGGTCAGAGCCGCCTGGAATAATATCCGGATTTCTGGCGATAGTGACTCCGGATTTGATATTTACAGTACCTGGGAGTTAACAAAGGAAGCTCCGGCGGCAGCAAAGCCCAGGATGAGAGACCAGATAGAGTTTTTTATAGAAACTCAGTATAATTTCTATAAGGAAATGCACGAATATTATCGTAATGAACTTGGATGTAAGCAAGTTATCAATGCCAATAACTGGAAAACCGCTGATCCATGCCGGCTATTGGATGCTGAGAGATATACTTACACGGCATGCGAGGTTTCCGCAGTTAACCGGCACTACTCTCCGGAGCATTTTGGTGAGTATTCCGGCTGGAGAATTGATCCGGGTCATTTTTATCAGGGTACCAGTGCTCTTAAAAATCCGGTAGAAATTCCGGTAAATATCAGACAAACTTCTGGTCAGCCATTGATAGTAACAGAAGGTGGATGGAACCTTCCTCACAAATATCAGTCGGAAGCCCCACTGTTGATTGCTTCATATATGTCACTCACAGGGGTGGATTCATATTACTGGTTTCATGTAAATTCCCCCGGCTTAATGGAAAATCCTTATTTTGGTTCCGACCTAGCTGAACATGATGGGAAACAAAATTCTATGAACAAATGGACCTATTCAGTCCCAGGGGGAGTATTTATGTTTCCTGCTAATGCCCTAATGTTCAGAATGAATTATATAAAAGAAGGAGAAGAGGTAATTAAGGAGCGAAGGACCTTAAATGAAGTTTATAACAGGAATATACCTGCTCTTTGCGAGGAAAACAGCTATAACCCTAATCGTGATGAAGATTTCAGAACTATGGAATCCACCCGGGGAGCCAGGGTCAATCCTCTGGCCTTCCTTACAGGAAAAGTCATGGTAGAGTACGGTGCAGAAAATTCGCAAATATTTACCAGTCCTGAACTGAAATCGCTTATTGATCTGGAGGAAAGTACCGTAACCTCAGTAACCGGGGAGATGAGCCTGGATTATGGGAGGGGGATATTTACACTCGACTCGCCCTATGCAAAAGGCATTTCAGGGTTTCTCTCGGGAGATGTGGGATATGTCCTTGATGGACTTTACATTAAGAGTATAAATGATTATGCAACTGTGTCTCTTGTATCTATGGATGGAAAACCACTGGCCGATTCTGAGAAGATATTATTACAATCGGGAACCGTATACAGGCCTGAAGGATGGAAAGAAGAAGCCTCGGAATACATTAATAATGGAGATACCCTTCAGGGATATAAAATCTTAAGTACCGGGAGCATGCCATGGAAAGCAGATGCATTGATCATGCATGTAGAACTAAGGAATGAAAAGGTGAATGAAGCAATTCTTTTAAATAGTGCCGGTTATCAGGTAAAGAAAATTAAAGTAAAGAATCAGTCAGGAATGGCAATACTTGACTTGCCCAAGGACGCAACTTACGTCATTTTAAGAAAGTCCGGATCCTGACGTATCCTTCTTAAGGAATAATTATTTTTATTTCCTTTGCAATGTTGAGGGCTGTGGTAAAAGTACTTATGTCCTCATATACTATTCCGTCTTCTCCGGCGTAATGGCTGTGACCGATCAGTGTCATAGGATATTCTTTTTTCCCGGAATCCAGATTAATTATGGCTTTGTAAACAAGTGCAGGTTGGGCAGAAGTCTTATATTCCTCATTATCAGGATACTTATTATTAGTCCAGAATTCATTCCAGTCCCATGTCTGGTTGATCTCGAAAAATACAAGGAACTGCCTCATTTCATTTGTTTCCAGACGCGAAGTCAGCACAAAACTTTGTGGAGGCGTAGGACCCGTTAAAGCATCGGGTACAGGATTCCTGGTATCCGGAACGAACAGGCCATCCTCAGCCTGTATTCCTCTGCGATGAGACCAAACCGGCAGGGCTGCAGGTCTTCTTAATTCCCCCGGCATCCATTTTCCCGTACTCGCATCCCCATGCTTAAAAATTCCTTTTCCAATCGACTCGGATACGTAGAGAGTTTGCACAAAATTGCCCTGCATATCCTCTATCCATGCAGCCATGAGGGGGTGATTGTGTTTCTCACCCTTAATAAATTCAATTATAATGGGAGGTCCTGAAGCTTCATCGTTGTAGCTGTAAACATCAGGGGATGTTAGCTGTACCTCAGTACTTTTACAACCTCCGGTAAGTAAGAGGGTTATGACTATGATAAGAATTAATAATTTCATGATAACAGGATTAAAATTGAACAATTATTCCAAAAGTGGGTAATACTGTTCCCCCTGTTATAGCAATCTCTTTCAGCGCATAGCGTTGATCTTCAACCGGAGCTTCAGGATTAATAATAAGGGGATCTGCATTTTCATCCAGAGTCAGAACACTTTGTTGCTCAGCTTTAAAATTATAGATATTTTGAACATCAACATAGAAGTTCAAAGTAACTTTGTTAAGAAAAAATTCTTTATCAATGCGGATATCCAGTTGATGAAATGCATCGAGTCTTTCCATATTAAACCTGTTATAATCGGGAATTCCGATTCTTCTGGCATTCCATGCCTGTACGTAGGATGATTCAATTTTATCAAAAGGAGTATAAGGTACACCGCCCACAAATCGCCATTTAATTCCTGCGCTCCAGTTATTCTTAAACTCTTTTAATGCAAGAATATTCAGAAGATGTCTGTTATCCCAGGCAGTTGGCACCCATTTTCCGCTTTCTGTAGCTTCGGATCTGAAGGCTTCACTTTCACTTCTCACCAGGGTATATGCTACGGTCACATTCGTTCCGAAAAAATCACGGTTTCTGTAAAGTATTTCAAGTCCATATGCTCTTCCTTCCGCTATCGAAAGTACGGCTTCATCCCCAAAGGTGCCGAAATCGGCCCCTTTGCTGGAGATGGAAACTGAATCTCTGACACTGAAAGGATAATTACGGTAGTATTTGTAAAATCCTTCAACCGTTAAACGGGAGACATCACTGGGTAACCATTCAATTCCACTGACAATATGATCTGAGGAAATATAGGACAGGTTATTATCCTGGTTTACAAGATTTCCCTCAGAATCTCTGAATCCTAAGGTTGTATAGGGTGGAATCTGGTAATAGCGGCCGGTATTGAAATTCAGATATAGATCCTGAAACAATAAATACGATGCCGAAAACCTTGGAGAAAGCTGATCGAGCATATTTTGCATATCCCTGGAATAATCATTCGCATCGGTTCTGATCCCAAGAGAAAGAGAAAGACGATCGTTAAGGATTTTTTTACTGGCCTGGGCAAATAGCCCCCATCTGAATATTTGCAGTTCTGAATTGTAATCAACATCAAATAATTCTCCATTGAGATAGGTTCTGTTAAAGGTTGAGTTAAAGTATTTGGCATATCCTCCCCCTAATCCATAGCTCAGGCGAAATCCGTTGTCAAAGCTTGTGAAACCTTCATACCGGAATTTATTTTCGATCTCATCGGAATCAAAATCCAGGGTTTTTGCAGAATCCTCATTATTATCAAGATATTTATAGGCAACGTTGTTAAGATAATTTCTGCTCAGGATCCATGAATCGTATCCATTTTCCCTGAAATGTTTATAAACGGCTCCAATAGAATAAGTCCACTGCTCATTTACCGGCAGATATCCAAGGATGTATCGTTGCTCCTCTGTTTCATTGGCATCAGTGTTGAGGGTAAACTGGTCCAGCGACCCAATGCTGATAATGCTGAGTTCATTTTTTTCATCAAAGCGGGTTTTGATCTTAAACTGGTAATCGTTATAGGTTGGCAGAAACGGCAGTCCGATTACACTAAATAAAAACTGCAGGTAGGATCTTCGAACGGATGCTATGTAGGTAGTTTTTTCCCCAAGCGGGCCATCAATGGTAAGAGCAAGATCGGAGGCTCCCAGGGCTCCCTTGAATCTTAGGCCTTCTTTGTTTCCGTCGATCTGACTGAACTCGATAACAGAACTGAGTGCATTTCCCCTGTTTGCAGGAAAGGCCCCCGAATAAAAATCTACTTCCCTGATAAGATCTGCATTTATAATTCCCACAGGTCCTCCTGAGGCGCCCTGTGTGGCAAAATGATTTAGATTTGGAATTTCGATCCCATCGAGATAAAAGCGGTTCTCACTTGCACCGCCTCCTCTTACGATCAGGTCGTTTCTGAACGACGGAGTTGAGGCCACACCGGGATACGATTGTATTACTTTTGATATGTCACGGTTACCTCCCGGGTTTTTCTCTATTTCCACCAGACTGATCCTGCGAAGGGAAACCGGGCTTTCCACATTTCTTCTGAAGGGAGATGCTTTTATGGTAACTTCTTCCAATTGAACGTTGGCCTCTTCCAGGGGAATTTCTACAAATACTTTTCTTGCATTGGTAACCAGTACCGGATCGGAAACATAGGATTCGAAACCGACAGAAGTGACTCTTAATTCAACATAACCCGGCTCCAGACCCGTAAAAATGAAATTTCCGTCAAGATCGCTTATGGAACCTATGCTGGTCCCGAAAACTGCGATGGTAGCAAAGGCTACAGGTTCGTTATTTTTTGAATTATAGATCCTTCCTTCTATGATCCCATTATTCTGAGCAGAAAGCGAAAGAGAAGTTAATACAGCTATTATGCTTATAAACAACCTATTAAAAAATATCATTGGCTCGATTCTTTCCATCATTAACATCTGATATTTTTTTTTGTTCAACGTTTGTTTAAAAATATATCTAAATCGTTAAACAATAATTTTTATATTACCTGACTAAATTCGATTCTGTCAAAAGAGTCGGGTGTTTGGATCATGGCTGAACTGCGAGGTATTGGTGAGCTCCCGGGGAATCTAATACCTGGGGTCAAAGCCTGCCGGTGCTTAAATTGGGCCTGAGATTATTCTTTAGACTTTCTTTTTTTTCGAAAAAGAAAGTACTTTTTCCCCAGCAACTGACCAAGAAAATATGAACCAAGAAAAAGAGGAAGGATCTTCCAGCTAAGCTTTACATCAAAAAAATTTCTGATAATTATTACAAAGGGAATAGGGATATGAATATAAAGAAACCATAGGAAAGAAAATCTTTTCCTATCTCCTCTCAAATATCCGAACGGAAAATTTATAAGTATAGTGAAGAGTGCAACAAAGAAATATTCCATTAAAACCGGATTGTGCTGAGGTGATAGAATTGATTTACCAAAGATAGGAATTATTATGGGAATGGTAGGAGGGTGCCTAAGAAGTAATAATCTTTTTCAAAGAACTTACAATCTGAAAGCTGATCTATCAGCGAAACCAAATTGAGAGGAACCGTATGCGGGAAATCCGCTCGTCCGGATCTGTAGGGGAGCGGCGAAGTAATGAGCCGCTCTACCCGGACTCTCTAAACATTCAATCTCAATCGCTTTTAAATTGGGGTTTATTGACATTGAAAAAATCCCCTAAAAAGGGGATTGACTAGTCTTTTTTTTTGAATAACTTTATTTAAGCTTTCAATAAGAGAAAAAAATAATTAATGTTGAGGTAGATGTGATCAAGGGATTAGGGATTAGGAGATTGGGGGATTGCGGGATTTAGTGGAAAGTGGATGGAGCGGGCAGTGCATAGGCCATCAAGGATGGGGTTAAGGAGGTAATTTGTTAGCGGGAGAGTGGATCACAGGGAGAACATGATCAGATCGATTTAAAATATTTAAGCTATGAAAAAAATTCTAATCCTATTTTTATTTGCCACTCTGTTTCAAATGGGGTCCTATTCACAACAGTACAGGCCCTTTGCTATACCCGATACTACCAGATGGCTATTTGCAAATAAACCATTAGCC
>CAYRTD010000027.1:0-31362 GCA_964426915.1 uncultured Bacteroidaceae bacterium
TTTTTTCTATTAAGGATAGAGAAGCTTTGATTTTAGTTCTGCAGATATATTTAGTGTCTGTCCATAATGTCCGATATCTGCGTTGCTGCAAAAATTTTGAATCCTCGAATACATTAGTATACTGCGGTTTAAAATTTTTGCGCGCCTTGATCTCGAACATTCTGATCCAGACACTCTACTCTATTGACGTACACTATTTAAATCACATATTATGCTTACCAAAACATATGGCAGCTCGGTTCAGGGGATAGATGCCACGACAATCACGGTTGAAGTGAATGTTACGCAGGGGGCAAAGTTTTATATTGTAGGACTTGCCGATAATGCAGTAAAGGAGAGTCAGCAGCGGATCGAGTCTGCCATCAAAAACAACGGCTACAACTGGCCGGGGTTGAGAATTGTGGTGAACCTTGCTCCGGCAGATATCAGAAAGGAGGGTTCTGCTTACGACCTGCCTCTTGCGATAGGTGTTCTATCGGCGCATAATCAGGTGAAGACCGATAAACTGGATAATTATGTGCTTATGGGGGAATTATCTCTGGATGGTACCCTGCAAAGAGTAAAGGGTGCACTGCCCATGGCCCTGGCTGCAAGAAAGGATGGATTCAGGGGACTGATAATGCCCGGGATAAATGCCATGGAGGCAGCTGTAGTGCAGGAACTGGAGGTTATAGGAGTGGAGAACCTGACCGAGGTGATTGGTTTCCTGAACGGGACCCTTGATTTGAAACCGGTGGTAGTGGATTCATTGGAGCAATTTTACAGCAAAAACAGGTATTTTGAAAACGATTTCAACGAGGTGAAAGGACAGGAGAATGTTAAGAGGGCCCTGGAGATTGCTGCTGCCGGGGGACATAATCTGATTATGATAGGTCCTCCAGGTGCCGGAAAAACCATGCTTGCCAAACGCCTGCCTTCCATAATGCCCCCTTTGAGTATTGAAGAAGCACTGGAAACCACCAAGATCCATTCGGTAGCGGGGAAGATAGGGAATGGGAATGGACTAATGACACGGAGACCCTTCCGGCATCCTCATCATACAATTTCTGATATTGCCCTGACCGGAGGGGGAAATAATCCCCAGCCGGGTGAGATCTCCCTGGCTCACAATGGTGTGCTCTTTCTGGATGAACTTCCTGAATTTAAAAGGAATGTACTTGAGGTTATGCGGCAGCCGCTGGAAGACCGGGTGATTACCATTTCGAGGGCCAGGTATAGCATTGATTATCCGGCTTCGTTTATGATGATCAGCAGTATGAACCCATGTCCATGCGGGTATTTCAATCACCCTGAAAAAGAATGCCATTGTGGACCGGGAACGGTAAAGAAATATTTAAATAAGATATCAGGTCCTTTAATGGACCGGATTGATATACATATTGAAATTGTGCCGGTTCCGTTTCGTGATCTTTCAGAATTAAGAGAGGCTGAACCAAGTGAACAAATAAGGAACCGGGTAATCGCTGCCCGTGAATTTCAGACAAAGCGTTTCAGGAAAAAAAATTCCGTTTATTGCAATGCCCAGATGACAAGTAAGCTTATACGAAAGCATTGTATATTGGATAGCGCTTCAGCAGCGATCCTGAGAAATGCCATGGAAAAACTGGGGTTATCGGCCCGGGCTTACGACCGCATATTAAAGGTAACCCGGACGATAGCCGATCTGGAGAAATGCGCCAACATTGAGCCTCATCATGTGTCGGAGGCAATAAATTACCGGAACCTGGACAGGGAGGGCTGGGCCGGCTGAAACCTTTATAAATTCTTTTAAAAGGATTATTACTCTTCAGACACCCTTGCTAAATCCATGTTTCGAATACTCAGAGGCAAGGCTCCTGGTATTGTCTATTGGCTAAATTCTTTCCATTCATACCCCATCTTTTTCAGGGCATCCTGTAATGAAGCTTCCGGTTGGATTATGTTATAGTCTCCCCAGAAAGAAGGGTCGTATGAAAATTCCTGATCGGAAAGGATAGTGCCGGGTTTCAGACGTTCACTGCGGGGAATCCGGGTTCGTATCCCCGGCTGCACCTCTGTAATGGCCATTTCAATACCGATCTGATATAATGAACTGAACCACTGCTTCTTTTTTCTCAGCCTGAAACTTACTTTGGCCTGAACCATGCTTACATGGTATTTAGCGTCTTTTTTCCGGTATTCAACCCGGTAGGCGGCTTTCTGGGGTCGTATTCTGATAAGGGGACTTTTTTTAACCAGGAACCTACCGGGATTTTTTCTCAGATTTTCAGGATCGACCGAAAATTCTGCAGCAACTAAAGCATAATCTTTCGTGTTGATGTATAGTTTACCCCTGAACAGATGGTAATCAGGATCCTGCCGGGGTGAAAAGCCTACTATATATACCTGCTGGTTTCTGTAACTTACGATGTTCCTGAATTCAAGTTTGTAATATTGTGCGAAATCAGGTTGGAGAAAATCCGGCCTGCTTTTTATGACATCCAGTTGAAGTGAGCTGTTGACTCCCGATTGGATCTTCAGTAAAACGCTGTCTGTCTGGCTTATGTCATGCAGCTTTCTGCCTTTAATAACCTTAACATTATCACTCCTTAAAAGGGAATAGGGAGTCTTGGCAATATCAATAACGGCTTCGGAAAAGGTGATAAAATCCTTGTTTTTTTGAACATACTCCCTGAAATATCCTTTCATAGATGAATGTTCATCAATGTAATTATCGGAAATATTGTCAAGCATTTTATGTATTATTTCTGCCGGGTTCTGATAGCGGATAATCACTTCCTGAAGTGGGACAAGATCCTTTTCCATTGTTATTACTATATCTTCTGTCTTATCCGGATCGACATGATAATAGCTGTTTTTATAACCTATCATTGAAGCAACAAGAATAGGATCACTGTTTTTTTTATGTATTACAAGTGAAAAAATTCCATGAAGATTGCTGATAACTCCCTGTTTGGTCTCGTTTATGAGTACTGTGGCAAAGGGAAGCTCGTTTCCGGTTTCTTTATCTTTTACCGTACCTGTGACGCGGAGGGTTCCGGATCTTTCTTCTTTTTCCTTAAGTTTTTCCACCGGATTGGCCCTGAAAATGACTATATTTTTATCGATTAGACGATATTTAAGGGCGGGATCCCGAAGTATCGAATCCAGGGCCGATTCAAGTGGTATGTCTTCAAGGTTCAATGAGATTTTATTCGTTCCGGACAACAGTTCGGAATCGTAGGTGAAAAATAATCCGGTTTGCATTGAAACTTTTTCCAGGGCTTCTGCCCTGGATTTGTTCTCAAGGTCGATGCTTACCGTGAGTTCGGGGAGCTGGGAAAATACAGGAGGAGGTGCCAAAAGCAAAAACAGGGCTATTAACCATTTACATATGTTTGTAATATATGGACGAAAGGATTTCTCCATATCTTCTAATCTTCTAATTGTATTTTACCAGATATCTGTTTTTTTCTTTTTCAATTTTAAGATTAAACGCAGTGCCTATTGTTTTAAGTATCGCATCGATGGATTGTTTGTTATAGGAAGAAGTGAGTCTTTTATTCCGTATCTCAGTTTCTGTAGTAATTATTTCTACCTGATAAGCATTTTCCAGGACCTGAAAAACATTCATAAGCTTTTCATTTTCAAAGTGAAATTCTCTTGTTATCCAGGAAAGATAATTAGGATCCATGAGTTTTTCAACTTTTATTGTTTTCCGGTCTATTTTGCTATACTGACCTGAGGTTAAGATTAATTCTTCTTTTTGTTTTGTTGCTTTCACTTGTACCTTTCCCGATTCAACAAATATTTCTGTATCTCCGGATGATGAATTTTCCTTTACGTTAAAAGAGGTGCCAAGGACCGTTATCAGCGCATTTTCTGTATGGATAACAAAGGGATTTTCAGGATCGGTTGCGACATCAAAATAACCTTCCCCCCTGAGATTCACCGATCTGTTTTCCTCAAATGAGACGGAAACTCTCAATCGGGATCCTTTTTTCAGGAATACCCGGCTTCCGTCAGGAAGATCATAGGCAGCATTGCCGTTTATCGCCGAATAAGTCAGTCCTTCATCTGCTGCCGACCTTTGATAATTAAGATAGAAATAGGCAGGAATGGAAATGGCAATAAAAAGAAGGATGCCTGCAGCGAGATTAATCATCTGTGGGGTGATTTTCCTTACAGGAATAAGGTCTTCATCATTTAATCTTTCATATAACCTGTTCCACGCACTCCCCGTTTCAGTAAAGTCATTAAAAGGGTTGTTTCCTGTTTTTTTCCATGTTTCCTTCATACGGAGAAATTCTTTTTTCATTTCCTCATCCTTTTCGATCAGACTGAGAAATGTATTGATCTCCTTTCTGTTCATCTCTCCGGCAAGATAACTTGCGGAAAGACTGGCTATATCCATTTTTGTGTTCATTATTAGCGTTTTACATATCCATATTCTTCCAGTGATATACGGAATGATTTTAATGCTTTCCCCATATTTGCTTCCACTGTTTTTATAGAAACTGAGAGCTTTTCGGCAATTTCCCTGTAACTTAATCCTTCGAACCGGCTCAGACTGAATATCTGTCGTCTACGCTCCGGCAATTTTTCCAGGGTGATACGGATAGCTTCATTCAGTTCTTTGTAATTCATTTCTTCCAAAGGATCGTTATATGCACCTGCTTCACTTTCAGCATACCTTTTGTCCAAAGGGGTTTCTCTTTTCGTCTTGCGCAGATAATTTAAAGAGTTATTATAAACCGACCGGTATAAGTAACTTTGCCATCCTGAGGTCAGCCTGAATTCTTTTCTGTTTTTCCAGATTGTATAAAAAACATCCTGTACAATTTCTTCGGCAACATTTTCTTTCTTCAGCAGCGATTGGGCATACAGACACATCCCCGGGTAATAGTGATGAAAAAGAGCCTCAAAACTCCTGATGTTGCTCTTTTTAATCTTGTTGAGAATTTTCTTGTCCTGCGTTTTCATCTCAGTAAGGAGTGCGTTTTCTGAACATGTTTTAAATATGGAATAATTTACATAAATCTGTTCAGAAAACACAACTCCTGGTCTGAAAATTTTCAATCCCCGGTGAAAAGTATCACTTTCCGGTATAATTGCTAATCATCAAGTTTTCTGTTCAATTTACGGATTGCCGATTCGATAGACTGATCGGGTTCGATCACATTATATGCTCCCCAGTAATCGGGATCGAAGTAAACATAAACCATTTCATCGAGAATATCACGTTTTTTAAATCTTTCTTTGAAATTGATCTTCTCGGCGATATCCTTTTTCCGGTCAGTAATGGCGATTTCCGTCATTATGGTATACATAGAATTGAAGAGACGCTTATCCCATTTGACTTTTAATTTCACTTCTGCACGTGCGTAATTAAAGTACCATTTCCCCTCCTGCAATGTATAGGAGATACGATAGGTTGCTTTTTGCGGCAATACAGACATTCCAATCGGCTTTCGTTCAATAAAAAAACGGGCTGCTTCATCTTCATCTTCAATATTCAGGGAGAAATCTGCTTCCGAGATTGCCAGTTTGTCAATATCGATATACAGGTGTCCGGTGTAAAAAGGATCTTCGACAAAGGGTTTCTGGTTGAAAGCTACTACATAATGCAATCTGTTGTTCAGTGAAACTACGTTTTCAAGAGAAAAATCATAAATTTTCTCATACTGGTCAGTAAGCAGTACATATGGATTTTTCACAATATCGAGTAAAAGTGAAACCGCAGGACCTCCCTGTAATTTTAACAGAATAGTATCCATTTTCTCAACATCGGCACTTTTTCTGCCCCTGTCAATTTTTACCTGATCGTATTGCATGGCTTTATTGTACCCTGCTTTGTAAATATCAACCACTGCTTCTGAGATTGCAACATAATTTCTTCTGTTCTTAATGGTTTCTCTGTAGAAGCCTGTCATCATTTGTGGTTCGGTATTATAATTTTCCGCTACTTTTGCCAGGACCTTATCAATGAATTCCGGGCCATCTACCGGCCGTACAGTCAATTCTCCTATCTCGGTTGAGGCTGGGTACAGCTCAATAGTATGCGTCTTGTTACTCCCAAAGGCACTGAGAGGAACGATTTCGTTCTTAAAGCCGATATAGGAAACTTTAATTGAGTTTACGTCCGAGTCTTTATTCAGCTTCAGGATAAATTCACCGTCAATATTGGTAACGGTTGCCACGTTCGAGCCCTGAGCTTCCACTGCTGCAAAAGCAAGCTCGTCATTTGATCGGGCATCCATAACCATACCCCTGTAAGTAACATAGTTTGTTGTATCTTCTCCGGTATCTGCTTTTTGCAGGTTAGATCCGGTTACTACACTTCCTGCAAAAAGAAACATTATTGCCAGAAGTATCCATGATTTCATTTCTTGTGTTCTCATCTTTTCCGGGTTTTTAATTGAAATTTGTATATCTCTTCTGATTATATGATGCACAATTGTGAAAACACCCTATCCTGTTCTGACTTTTTTTTGTTACGGATAAGCTTGCCAGGCAAAGAAATATGTCTAAAGAGTGTCTGTCCATAATGTCCGATTAACTCAGTGAGACTATGATTTTGGCTTTCAAAATCATTTAGTCGAACTGATACCGTCCCGAAAGCTTTCGGGAAATAGCCGAGGGATCTCATTAGCGGTATTTCCCGGAGTACTGTGGACAGGCGTAACCGCGTTCGCATAAAGCTTGCCTGAAGGCGCAGCGTAGAGTAGCTTCAACGCTCGTGGAAAGCTTCAGCGACAGCGTGCGGTTGCGAAGCTCGTTATCACTCGGTTCTGCCTTATGCTCGCCGGAAGAATACTCATTTACAAAAGTAAACTTCGTTTTTTCCGGCTTGTGCCTCCGCACGCGGTCGCAAACCCCAGTAAAGCACGGGGCTGGCTTTGATCTCTAACATTAGCCGATGATTCCTCAACAAAAGATACCCCATATTGTTAAAACATTGCTTAAAAAGCATAATTTTAAAATTTTTGCGTTTAATATTTCCGTATCATTAACAGAATGAGAATACTGACATATATATTATTTCTTATAATCAGCTTTCATCCTGCATATCCGCAGGAAACAGGAAATGAAATTCTCCGCGTGATCGACTCCTCCGATATTATCCTTTTAAAGGACGTTCTCGAAAATGACCGGATCGATCAAAGGATAGGACCGGATAGTCTCACAGCCCTTACATATGCAGTTACTAAACGCGACAAAAAAATAGTTAGGCTGCTTATAAAAAAAGGGGCAGATGTGAATGTTTTTTCCGGTGAACTGACTCCGCTGATGTGGGCATCAAGATTGAAGGACCCTGAATTGGTCCGTATTCTTCTGGAAAGTGGAAGCAATCCCGATCAGGTAAATCCCAAAGGTATCACTGCGCTTATGTTCGCAGGATTAAGTGGTTGCATGGAATGTGCCAAAATGCTTGTTGAATGGGGGGCTAATCCTGGTGCAATGAATATCTACGGGAAGGATCCGTATTATTATGCCCGAACTGCCGGAAATTATTTGATGGCCGATTATTTGAGACTCAAAGCTCTTGAGTTTAAAGGATTTTCAGAAGATACTTTTGATGGCCCGCATATTGAATGGATCGGCGATGAACGTGTAAGGATGAAATATTTTCTCTATAAATCAGGTTCACAAAAGGCCGGAAGAATTATAAAAAAAAGGAAGGTTCCTGAACCGGGATCAGTTCTGCAGGGCTTAAAATCCGATGCAGGAAGGTTTTTTACTGAAAATGAAATTACTCCGGAGAGGTCGGAATTTCAAAGTGTGGACAGTGTTTTTGTTTTTGGTGATATTCATGGGAATTACAGCAAATTTGTGACAGTAATGAAGAACTCAGGGATCATCAATGAAGATATGAACTGGGAATGGGGCAAAGGACATCTTGTGCTTATCGGCGATGTTTTTGATAAGGGAAATCATGTTACTGAACTATTATGGCTGATTAAATTGTTGCAGCATCAGGCCGAAAAGGCTGGGGGGAAAGTTCATCTTCTTTTAGGAAATCATGAAGTAATGAACTTGCAGGGAGATAACCGCTACATTTCTGATGAATATTTTTTCCTGTCTGAAAAAGCAGGTTTCAGCTACACCGGACTGTTCGATTCATCACACGAGCTTGGAAGATGGCTTCATTCGCTAAACACTGTGGTTGTTATAAATGACATGCTTTTTGTCCATGCTGGAATATCTCCTGAATTGCTGGCATTACAACTTGGTCCCGCAGAGTTAAATAAATTGATGCGAAATTATCTCAGCAAGGATCAAGATTCAATTAATCAGGAAGATAGTATTTACTCTTTAATTTTGGGAGAAAAAGGACCTTTATGGTACCGGGGTTATCTTATGGACACAAATACTACTGAGGGTATTTCTCACCGTGCAGTAAAAGAAACGCTGAATTTTTATCAGGTGAATAAGATCATATACGGGCACACAGCAGACAAGAATTTTCGTACCGGTTTTAACAATAGTACGATATGTGTTGATGTATCAGTTAATGCCGGGGAAAAAGGAGAGCATGCGCTCCTGGTAAAAGAAGGAAAGTTTTTTAAAGTCTATGCCGATGGAGAAAGCAGACCCCTTTTTTGAAATTAGTGATCATTTTTACTTTTTCCTGAAAAAAATGGATTATTGTACGTTTTCAAACAGCATCGTTCGTAAACGGGCAGTAGTTAAAAACGGATTTAGGAGCTAACTGCCAAAAATACAGTAAATAACAATCGTTGGTACGGTTTTGGGTAAAATTTTATTGGAGAATTTAAAGATGTATTCATGAAGATCGTATTGATTTATCTATTTGTTTCCTACACAGGAATTTTTAGTTTGAATTCTCTCAGAGGGGCCGTCATGTCTGATGGAAAAAAGGGATTAGATTCTATCCCTCAAAAAAAGACAGAGGTAAAAGAGCTTTTCAGATCTGATAAGCTGCTGGAAATTACCCTTTTGGTCGATGATCTCAAAGCTTTGAGAAAGGATGTTGGAGAAACTCCTTCCTGGCACAAGGGGCTGATAACTTATATTACAGAAGACAGTATTCCTGTGAGTTTGCAGATTAAAGTGAAAGCTAGGGGGGGGTATCGAAAAGATCCTTCCAATTGCAGTTTCCCTCCTCTAAAAGTGAATTTTAAGAAAAACAATGTTGATAACACTGTCTTTGCCGGACAAAATAAGATCAAACTGGTGACCCATTGCCGTAACAGGTCCGAGGAATTCAACCAGTATGTCTTAAAGGAATTTCTTGCCTACCGCATCTATAATATTCTTACGGAAAGAAGTTACAGGGTCCGGTATTCCCTAATCACCTATGTAGATGGAAAAAGAAGATACGAACCCATCAAAAGATACGGGTTTTTTATCGAAGGTACCCGGGACATGGCAGAAAGGAATGGTTGTACCCATGTTAAGGTAAGTAGTATACCCCAGGAATATACAGACTTTTTTTATCAGGATCTTTTATCGGTTTTTCAGTATATGATTGGCAATACAGACTGGTCGGTTCCCGGAAGACACAATATTAAACTAATTCAGGAAAAGCCTGACCATAGGCCGGTTCCCGTTCCATACGATTTCGACTGGACAGGGATTGTTAATCCTGTTTATGCCAAACCCTCCGAAAAACTTGGCATCAAAACCGTTGAAGAGAGGATCTTCAGGGGATTTGAGAAAGATATGGAATATTATTACAGGATTTTTGAAATTTTTCTTCAAAAGAAAGAGCAAATATATGCTCTTTCCCGGGAATGTCATCTCAATGAAAAACACCAAAAAAGGGTTTATGCATACCTTGATGATTTTTATGAAATTATTGTTAATGAAAAAATGCTGGCCAGAGAATTCATTCAAAAGGCACGGACTCCAAATTCAGACTACTGGGGAAAATAAAGTGAATCATTTTTCCCGCACCCCTCCAAATATATACATTTATACATAATTCAATTTGATGAATTGTTGAGATACATGCTTGATAATCCCAAGTATTTTTATTTATCTTTACGCCTTATTTTTTAAAATGAAAGCCGGCAAATGGGCTTTCCTTCTGATTAGAAAGTTTCAAGAGTGTGTTGAAATATATTTAACCTGATAAATAATTATTTAAATCAAAACTTTAATCACATGGAAGCACTTACTGTACTCCAGGTGGAGGCGGTTAATGCAACGGTAAAAGAATTCTGGTTTATACCGATTGCATCCGTACTTGCACTTGTTTTTGCATGGTTTTTCTTCAAATCGATGATGAAAAACTCAGAAGGAACAGACAGAATGAAGGAAATTGCCCAATATGTCCGGGAAGGAGCAAATGCCTATTTAAACAGGCAATACCGGGTAGTAGCGATGGTTTTTGGCGTCATTCTTATTCTCCTTACTATACTGGCTTATTTCAATGTCCAAAACCCCTTTGTACCCATAGCTTTTCTTACAGGTGGTTTTTTCTCAGGTCTTTGCGGATACCTTGGAATGAAAACTGCAACTTTTGCATCAGCAAGAACGGCTCACGGAGCTTCACAATCGCTGAACAAGGGTCTTCAGATAGCTTTCAGAAGTGGAGCTGTTATGGGTCTTGTGGTTGTTGGATTTGCACTTCTTGATATTTCATTATGGTACATTATTCTCACCAAACTGGTTTATACAACCGAGCATATGCAAAACGGACTTTATTTTCTTGGACTCGATTTTGTACATGAAGGAATGAGCCAGAAGGAAAAAATGATAGAGATCACAGCCACCATGCTTACCTTTGGTATGGGAGCTTCAACCCAGGCATTATTCGCACGTGTTGGTGGAGGTATTTATACAAAAGCCGCTGATGTAGGTGCCGACCTCGTAGGTAAAGTTGAAGCAGGAATTCCAGAGGATGATCCAAGGAACCCTGCAACTATTGCCGATAATGTTGGTGATAATGTTGGTGATGTGGCCGGAATGGGAGCAGACCTTTATGAATCCTATGCGGGTTCTATTCTCGCAACCGCTGCACTGGGAGCTGCAATTCCTGCACTTTCGGGAGAAGAGCAAATAACAAAAATTGTTGCCCCGATGCTTGTAGCCGGGATCGGTATCATTCTATCCATCATTGGAATTTTTATGGTTCGCACCAAAGAATCTGCGAACCAGAAAAACCTCCTAAACGCCTTGCTGCTGGGAACTGGCGGCAGTTCAGTATTTATTCTGGTTGCCATGGCTATTATGGCCTACTTTGACTGGATCACATGGGGAGTCTTCGGTTCTGTTGTAGCCGGGTTACTTGCCGGAGTGATAATCGGACAGGCCACGGAATATTTTACCTCTGATGAGTACAAACCTACCAAAGGTATTGCAAGACAAGCTCAACAAGGTCCGGCCACTACAATTATCGATGGTGTTGCAGTCGGTATGTTTTCAACCTGGCTACCTGTACTCACTATTGTTTTCGGAATAATCGCTGCTTTCTGGTCTGCTGGTGGTTTTACGAATTTTGCAACCGGTGTTTACGGAATCGGATTTGCTGCTGTGGGTATGCTCTCAACTCTAGGTATAACCCTCGCCACAGATGCTTTCGGTCCTATTGCAGATAATGCAGGCGGAAATGCTGAAATGGCTGAACTTCCTCCTGAAGTTCGTGAAAGAACTGATGCCCTTGATATGCTCGGCAATACCACTGCTGCTACAGGTAAAGGTTTTGCCATTGGATCTGCTGCGCTTACTGCCCTCGCCTTGCTTGCCGCTTATATTGAAGAGGTGAAACTTTGGATAGGAAAAATTGCCAGCGGAACTGCGGAGGGTATACAGGAAGTTGGTAATATTGTATTCTATACCAATGAGATACCGGTTGTAATGGAAGGGCAAAGAGCTGTCGCAATTTCAACTGCTCATATCGATGATTTTGTAGCTGCATACAATCTTTCTATTTTTAATCCTTTACTTCTGGGCGGTATATTTATAGGAGCCATGATGGCTTTTGTATTCTGTTCCATGACGATGAAAGCCGTAGGTCGTGCGGCAGGAGCAATGGTTGATGAAGTAAGACGTCAGTTTAAGGAAATGCCCGGGATCATGAAAGGAACAACTACTCCTGATTATGCAAGGTGCGTTGAAATATCCACAAAAGGTGCACAACGCGAAATGATTGTCCCATCTCTTGTGGCTATCGTCGTACCTATAGTGGTCGGTATTATATTTGGTGTTGCCGGTGTGGTAGGTCTTCTGGTCGGCGGACTTACAGCAGGTTTCACACTGGCTGTTATGCTTAATAACGCCGGGGGTGCGTGGGACAATGCGAAGAAGTTTGTGGAAAAAGGTAATTACGGAGGAAAGGGAAGTGAAACCCACAAAGCCAGTGTTGTTGGTGATACTGTAGGAGATCCTTTTAAAGATACTTCCGGACCATCATTGAACATACTTATTAAACTGATGACTATGGTGTCTGTTGTTATGGCAGGCCTTACAGTAGCTGCCAGTTTTGTATAGCAGTTGTAGTGATGAGTAAAACTAAAAAGAGGCTGTCCAAAAAGGCAGCCTCTTTATTGGATGAAATATAACCTTAAATGGTATAATAAGAAATAAAATATCTATAATGTAAATCCTATTTCTGAAGCCATTTTTAAGAGACCCTGGTCCTCTAATTGTTTTGCTAATTGAACATATTCACCTTGTATAAGAACAATCTTGAAATCTATATCCTCTGATAAACCTCCGCTAACTACCCAGGCGAACTGCCAACTAAATTCAAGATTAAAAGTAGTTATAATACTGGGTTTTTGAGGAAAAGGGGCATGGATGGTTGTGACGTTTTTTATGACATCACATTTTAATGTCCTGACAGATCCAGTTTGCATGATCTCTGTTAATGGCAAAATGGTATATATTGTATCTTTACTTAGAGTTTCAGAGTTTGTTTCTTTTTGATAAATCAATACAGCTCCATTCTTATGTATATCTGAAGTAAGAGCAGGAAATTCGACTTTTCTAGTGAAGATAGTTGAACCAGTATATGTATCTTCTTCCCAATCACTAGTCAATATGGTCAGAGCATATGTTTTAACATTGGCATTTCCATCGGCTCCTTTTAACTCAAGACCAGCACCCCAGGCGTTACTTGTTTTTGGTCCATATAAGAGAATATCGTCGGTGTCAAGATAGAAATCTCCATCCACACCTGTTGCCTGGTCAGGTGTTTCTGTTCCTGATAAGATAGTGTTGCCATCTTCTCCATCTTCTCCATCTTCTCCTTTAAGCATAAAGCTGTCAGTCCATTCTCCTGCGGTTTTTGGTCCGAACAACTCACCACTGGTGGTGTTCAGATAGTAGTCACCATCCTGTCCTGTGCCTGTTAAAGGGTCGTCAGTTCCGCTATATAATACGCTACCATCATTTCCTGCCGGGCCTTCCGGGCCGTTTTCCCCTTGTGGACCCATTGGTCCTTCTGGTCCCATTGGTCCCATTGGTCCTTCGTCACCTGTGCAAGCCCCGAAGACCATAATTACTCCAATAAACATTACTGCGAATAGATTTTTCTTTTTTGTTTTCATAAAAATTGGATTTAAGTGAAAGCTTAAATCTATGATATATCAACCCAATTAAATTATATTCAGGCCGGACAATTGCTGGACAAATGATGACGATTATTGGACAAAAGATCTGTTCGGGTAGTAAAAAAACGTTAGTTAATAGACAGTAGAAAATCGAATAATGATTTATTCCCGTTGAGTGAAAATTTCTTTTTTAACCGGTATTTGGCTTTTTGAACAGCTTCCTGAGAGACTGATAACAGCAGGGCTATCTCTTTATTGCTAAGGTTCATTAATACATAAGCACTAAGTCTTAGATCGTGAGTAGTAAGAGAAGAGTATTGGTTTTTTAGGGTTTTAAAAAAATCTGGATGCACTGACTCAAAATGAATGCGGAAACTATCCCAGTCATTAACCGGATTCAACTGATTCTCAATTTCTGTTTTAAGGCTTGCCAGTTTCTGGGAATTACCATTATCTTCAACTTCAAATTTTTTTATCACTTGTAAGAGGCGGTGGAGGGTTTCACTTTTATTAATAGTGCCGGCAGCTGCAATCGCCAGTTCTCGATTTTTATGTGCTATTTTCTGTTCTAATTGTTCACGTTCATGGTTGCGTAAGGTTTTCGATATCTTCAATTGATTGGTTAAAACCATTTTTTCCGATTCTGCTTGTTTATTTTCAGCCGACAAACGCTGATTGTTAAGCTTTTCCACTTCCAACCTCATGTTATAAAGGTTTTCTTTGTGCTTGTGTATCTCTTTGTTTTTATTGCTTACCTGAATTTTTTGCCAGAAGAAAAAACCCAGGGATAAGACCAGGAGCAGGAGCAAAACGATCATAATATATTGAGTTTTCTGGATCTTACCAGCCATTGCAGATTCAAGAGTGAGTTGCTCAATCTGGTTCTGTTTTTTCTCAGTGTCATAGAGTATTGTCAGGTCTGCTATGTACTGTTGATTCTCCTGACTAACGATTTGGTCATTTAATTGTCTGGATTTTTTATAGTAATTAAATGCCTGAGATAGATTCCCTTTCTTACTATACAGTTCATAATACAAATCATATGCCTGTAATAAATGACTCTGATTGCCTGTTCTTTTTGCTATATATGTTCCGTTATCCAGATAATAAAGGGAACTGTCCAATTGTCCTGTCTGAATAAAATACCAGGCCATATTGAGTTGAGAAGTAATGATATATGAACTGTCGCCAACAGCTTTTGCCAATTGCATGGCGGGCTCTAAATATAGTGAGGCGATTTCAGGCATGCCCTTCCTTAGGTATATTTGACTAATGCTATTATAGCATATTGATTTGCCAAAATCTGAATTAATTTCCTTGTTATATAATAGTGATTGATTATGGTATAGTAATGCCGAGTCCAGTAATCCCATCATTTCGTAAGCATCTCCTATACAATGATTGTCAATTGCTATTCCTAAATCACTTTCAAGTTTTTTTTCTGATTCCAGGGCCAGCTTATAATGTGATATTGCTTTTTTATATTGTTTTAGTTGACCGTGTAGACTACCAATACCCTGATTTGCAACAGCTATACCTTTTATTATCTGTTTGTTTTGTGGATTTTTTCGGCTGGCTATATTCAACGCCTTGCTGTAGCAATCCATAGCTGACCTTATAGCCGACTTTCGCCTATATACCACTCCCAGCATGTTCAACGAGGTTATTTGTAACAGTTCATTATCTACTTCCAGAGATAATGCATAAGCTTTTTTATGGTATTCAAGAGCAACAGGGTAATTAGTGGCATTAAGGGCATTTTTTCCCAGTAAATTATAAATATACGATAAGCTGATATAGTTTTTTTGGGTTTTAAACTCTGATTCTAAATCCTGTAACAGCTTGCTATCTGAAATAACATTCCGAAGGAAGTGTGAGGGATCGTAAATATTTAAGTTCTCTTGATTAATCATGAATCTGATTGAGTCTTCCCTGTTCAACTGAGCGGTAAGTATACTTGAAAAGGAGTTGACGATGAAGAATAGTAAGATCAAAATTCTTCTTGTTGTAGAAGGCATAACTATAACATATCTGCCAAATCTCATCTTTTGATATATTTTAGTTTGATAAATAATGCTAGTGTCATGTCAATCATGAAATGACTTTTTCATATATCCGGCTCGTTGGAACAACACCAAGAGCTGCGTCAAGACCTTCTAATACAAACCGTTGTTTTTCCCGGTCAATGGTTCGCATGCCTGTTTTTAATAAGCCATACTATAATTGACATGACGCTAATAACTTAAATATGAATATACGAAAAAACTTTAATTATTCAAAGATTCATTGAACTGGCGGAAGTCTTCTTCCGCCTGGACGAGTTCCTCGATCAGTTTGAAAACAGTCTGGAAAGAGATGAGGCTATGGAGACCGACAGCAACGGAAAACTCATATGGCCGGGCAGCAGCAGATAAAGGAGGGAAATTATCTTTGATGCTATAGTGAATAAAAGCACTATTCGTTCAAAAATGCTGAGGAATGAATGATATTTTATCTATAAATTTCAATAAAAAAGAGGCTGTCTTTTTGGACAGCCTCTTTTTTTTAATCCCGGTAATAACAGAGTTTCAACTCTCTGCCATCGAATTCAGCATAACTGAAATTAACAAACCAGTCGCCAAGATAGACGATCTTAGTATTCTTGTTTATCATGATCTCTTTAGGCACATGCCTGTGCCCGTAAATATAAAAGTCAAAATGCTCTTTTTTCTCAACTTCCTTTGAATGAAGAACCAGATTTTCTTTGTCCTTACCCAGCCATGGCACATAATTGCCTTTTGAGAAACGCGACTTCTTAGACCACCAGTGTGCAAATCCCGTTGCTGAATTAGGGTGAATACGGGCATACATCCATTGCATGAATTTGCTGGTGAATATTTTTTTCAAGAGCTTATAAGAAGTTTCCCCCGGACCCAGCCCGTCTCCGTGAGCCATATAAAAACGCTTTCCATTGTAAGTATGGTTAACCGGTTTTCTGATTACCCTGAGCCCTGTTTCTTCCGGCAAATAATCAAATACCCAGATATCGTGATTTCCGGTGAAAAAATAAACCGGTATTCCTTCATCGCCTATCTCCGCCAGTTTTCCAAGTATTCTGACAAATCCCCTGGGTACAACTTTTTTATATTCAAACCAGTAATCAAATATATCTCCCATAAGATAAAAAGCAGCAGCATCCTTTCTCTTCTCTTCCAGCCATTTCACCAGGAGCTTTTCCCTTTTCATGCTCTTTTCCTTTGGAGGGAGCCCGAGATGAGCATCAGAGACAAAATATATTTTTTCGTTTTTTTTCAATACTATTTCTTATTTTTCTTATGAATATATCAGACAACCCTGTCGATATTTTGTGGATGAAGGAATCTTTTTCAAGATAAGGTGGGTGCTAAAGCATATTATCAAGCCATTTTTGCAATTCCCTTCCGTAAATATCTCTTGCCACCACTTCTCCTTCATCATTAAGTAAAAAGGAGGAAGGAATGCTATTAACGTTAAAGATAATCGCGGCTCTTGATTCAGGGTAGCTTAATTCACTTACATTTATCCAATCCAGTTCATCATATCTCACCGCGCGGTTCCAGAGATCCCTGCTGTTGTCCAATGCAATAGCATAAATTTCAAAGCCTTTATCCTTATTGTCATCATAAATTTTCTTCAATTGCTCATTAAGTTCCCGGGATTCTTCCGATATGGCAGACCAGAAATATACAAGAACAGTTTTACCCTTCAGGGAAGAAAGACTGATGGTGTCGCCCGCTGTATTGGGAATAGAAATATCCGGAAGGCCGACACCTGTATTTTTGATCTTTTCCGATAAACCCTTGAGATTATAGAAGCTTTGTTCAGCATTACGGGCATCCTTTACGAAGGATTTAACCAGGGCAACATCAGGATACGCCTTTGAAACCGAATCGGCTACTATTTTCATATACTGGATATCCCGGTTCTCCCCCAGAACGTACTGACCCTCGGTAATTTCCTGGTAGATTGCATAAATACTTGCCAGAGAGTTAAGGTGTTCAATAATAAACTGTATGGAAAAGTCTCTCTGATCCTTGATAATGGCCTTCCTTTTGGAAATATATTCACTTGCCTGTTCTTCGGTTACATTTGACAATGAACCATAAGCATTATCAAGCTTTTCAAGTTTTTCCCGGGTATCTTTAATCTTTGTAACCAATTGACGAAGATATTCCGATTCCCTGGAGCCGGCTACGGTATAATTATTGCTAAAATCATCATAGTTGGCCATAATGGTAAGTTCTTCTCCCGGAAAAGGAAGAAGGTTTATGATCTTCCCTGCAGAGTTCCTTAAAATATAGATACCCGGGTGTTCCGAATAGAGACTGAAGGAGAAGGTTCTGTCCCGTTTAATCCTGGTAGAATCCAATGTTTCGGTCTTATTGATCTTGAGATAATCGAGGTACAACATTTTTCTTGCACCATTATCTATTGTTCCGTTTATAATAATATTGTCTTTTTCTTTACACGAAGAAAGAATGAGACTAATAAAAATAATAAAAGGAAATAAAAGTTTTCTCATAATTCTGGTTTGGTTAAAATTTCTTTCAGTTTATTAATGATTTCTTCAGACGATATATTTCTTGCAATTATTCTTCCTTCTCTGTCAATTAGAAAATTGGCAGGTATGGAATTAACCCCGTAAATTCCGGCAACGGAGGAATCCCAGAAATTAAGCTCACTTCCATGTAACCAGTCCAGTTCATCTTCTTCTATTCCTCTTTTCCAATCTTCATATTTGTTATCCAATGAAACCTGGAATATTTCGAAACCTTCGGAATGGAACTCATGATAAATTTCCCGCAATTTACGGTTTTCTTTTCTGCATGGAGCACACCATGATGCCCAGAAGTCGAGCAATACTATTTTACCACGCAGGTCCGAAAGTTGTACAGTATTATTTTCAGGATTTTTAAGGCTGAAATCCGTGGCAATATCCCCCTTCTGCGGATGATTGATCTCTTCCGGGTATTTCTTCTTTATCATTTTTAGGCGGGAATGGATCTTTTTTACGGCTTCAGACTGGGGGTATTTTTCCATCAGAACCGAGTCAACCCTATAGAAAATATCATAATCCTCTACAGGGTGAAATACATAGATATTACTTCCCGGTTGATTGGTCAGAGCCATAAGGCTAATAAGAGATCCTTCATTCCGTTCAATGAATTCCTTCGAGAAATTCTTTAATTCATTAAAAGCTGCACGGTATTTTTTATCTGTTTCCAGTTTTATGTCTGTGTAGTTAGGATTGCTGACAGAATCGCTTACGATCTGCGCATATTCAGCCACTTCTTCAAGAAATGCCTGGGTAGCCCTGTGAAGTTTCGTGATCTCTTCAGCTTCCTCTGATCCCGAAATTGTATATTTGTTGAAATTGTAATAATTGGCTGTGATCCGGAGGCTGTCATTCTTTTTTGCAAGAAAACTTATGTAGTTGCCTTCCTCATTCCTGATAGCATAAAAACCGGGCCGGGGCACTGCGATTGATGTTTTGAATTCATCTTGTTCATTCAGAATTATACTATCGATAGTAAGAAATCGATCGGACAGTATTTTTTGAATCAGAACCGAATGTCCACTCCCGTTCTCCAGTTTTCCGGAAATACGGGCGATTTCCATACTCGACGACTCACCGGTCTCATCATTCTTGCATGCAGGAAAAAGAAATCCTGTTATAATTATTCCAATTAATATTCTCTTCATAATTATTTCTCCGGGAACAAATTTATTCAAAATATACGTAATATCTGCTTTCCTTTTCTGTATACAGCTATTTAAATCCGGTTTATCACTCTTTTCTAAGAACTGAATTTGTTTTATAATATTTTGAGATCTGTCTGTATTTCCTTAAATCCGGAAAGTGAAAAGTATGCATTTTTTCCGGCAAGCATAACGCAGAACCGAGTGATAACGAGCTTCGCAACCGCACGCTATCGCTGAAGCTTTCCGCGAGCGTAGGCGCCTAGCGCCTCCGCAGAGTAGCTTCAGCGCTCGCGGAAAGCTTTACGCGAATGAGCTCACGAATACCACTTAAAATAAACATTGGATGAGTATATCGGACATTTATGGACCGACACTAATTATTTAATCAAAAATTAATGTTATTAATCAATCAACTATTGATTTAGATAAATTATTGTCTGACCTTTGCTTTTTAAATTTTCCTATTTTTTACCTGTTTTATATAGCAGGGAATCAATTACATGTAATTCACGATCAAACATTTTCAATTTATATATAATGGGATATTTACAATTTGACAAGAGCAGGTTAATTAATCTTGAATATTCACTCAGTAAAGAGATTCTGCGTACCAACAGGGCCGGATCCTATGCTTCGACCACTATAGTGGGTTGTAATACAAGAAAGTATCATGGACTACTGGCCTGTCCTAAAACAAAGGGATCGGATGAACGTTTTCTGTTGCTTTCCTCTCTTGATATAACTATCGTTCAATTTGAACAGGAATTCAATCTTGGTATTCATAAGTTCCAGGGGGATATGTATATCCCACGAGGTCACAAATACATAAGGGATTATCGGGTGGAGGAAGTAGGACAAACGATTTACAGGGTTGGCGGTGTGGTATTGAAAAGTGAAAGCCTGCTGACAGAAAAAAAAGAACAGATTCTAATTAAATTTACACTTATTGAATCACAGTCTCCTCTTGTTCTGAAGTTTAAGCCCTACCTTGCATTCCGGAATATTCATGCGCTTACAAAAGCAAATGATACTGTGAATACCAATGTGAAAAAAACTAAAAACGGAGTTGCTGCGAGATTATACGATGGTTTACCTTCATTGTTTATGCAGTTTTCGAAAGAGGGTAAGTATAATCATCATCCCGACTGGTATTTTGACATTGAATACCTGGAGGAAATGAAAAGAGGTTATGATTACAAGGAGGATCTTTTTGTTCCGGGACATTTTGAGTTATCGCTAAAGAACGGAGAGAGTGTTGTCTTTTCTGCCGGAACCAAAGAAATTGCCCCGGCCGGTTTAAAAAGAAAGTTTTCAGCTGAACAGAAATTTCGTATACCCCGAAACAACTTTAAAAACTGCTTGTTAAATTCTGCTGAGCAACTGATAGTAAAAAAGGAAAAGTCGGCGGAGATCATAGCCGGGTTACCCTGGTTTGGAACATGGAGCAGGGATACATTTATTGCTCTTCCCGGGCTTATGCTCACAACAGGAAAACAAAAGCTGGCCACAATGGTTTTAGATACAATGGCCAGGAAAATAAAAGGGGGCCTTTTTCCTGTTACCGTTGGTAAGAACCCGGAATACAATTCTTCAGATGCATCCTTGTGGTTCATATGGGCTCTTCAGCAGTATGAGAAATACACGGATGCCGATATCTGGGAAAAATACGGAAAAAAGATTAAAACTATTCTTAATGCTTACAGGAGGGGAACGGATCACAATATTCATATGCAACAAAACGGTCTCATATGGGCCGGAGGAGAAGATAAGCCTCTGACCTGGATGGATGTGGTAACCGATGAGGGTCCGGTAACCCCGAGAACAGGAATGGCTGTTGAGGTTAATGCGCTATGGTACAATGCCGTCAAGGCAGCCCTTATATGGGCGGCCAGAAGTGAGGACAAGGGCTTCACATCTGCCTGGTCTGATATGCCTGAGATTATTAAGCAGTCTTTTTTGGAGCATTTCTGGAGTGAGGAAAGAGCTTATCTGGCCGATGTGGTTAACGGAGAGGATCGCGATTATTCGGTACGTCCTAATATGGTAATTGCTGCTTCGATGGAAAATAATATGCTTAGCCGGGAAATGAAGAATTCCATTCTCGATGTTGTGGAAAAGGAATTGCTGACTCCAAGGGGCTTAAGAAGTCTTTCACCAAAAAATCCCGATTATAAAGGAGTATATACAGGCAATCAGGAAGAAAGGGACCGCGCTTATCATCAGGGTACAGTATGGCCATGGCTTCTTGAACATTTTGTAAATGCCTGGCTCGATGTGCGCAAACAGTCAGGACTAAGTCTGGTAAAGAGAATCTTTTTCGGGTTTGAGGATGAGATGATCAATCATGGAATCGGTTCTATATCGGAAGTATATGACGGAGATCCTCCCCATCGACCCGGAGGCGCAATTTCACAGGCATGGAGTGTTGCCGCTTTATTAAGAATTAATGAAATGATTGATAAATATCCCGATAATTAAAAGTATTTAAAGATTTTTTCCATAAAATAATGATAAGAATATGAGGGTTTTAATGTTTGGCTGGGAATTTCCTCCCCATATTTCGGGAGGATTAGGGACTGCCTCTTACGGACTTACCAAGGGTCTTGCAAAAATATCTGACCTTGATATACGTTTTGTTGTTCCGAAAACATACGGAGATGAGGAGAAGAGCAGAATGGAAATCATTGGTGCCAACCAGGTTGAGGTGAGCAGGAGGCTTGTAAATTTTGAGGGATTCCTGAAAGAAATCGAATACCTGGAAGTAGATTCCATGTTAATTCCCTACACAGGACCTGAGGAGTATGAAAAAAAAATCAGGGAAGCCAGGGTGGAAGGTCGCACATATATTAATACAAGCTTCAGGGGGAAGATTAAGTTTACGGGCAAATACGATGAAAATCTCTTTCAGGAGATAGCAAATTATGCCATTGTAGCTTCAGTGCTGGGAGAAAGCACGGATTTTGATCTTATCCATGCACATGACTGGCTTACTTATCCTGCCGGAATAGCCGCAAAAAAAGTAAGTAAGAAGCCCTTGATTATTCACGTTCATGCAACGGACTTTGATCGCAGCGGGGGCAATGTGAATCCCGGTGTTTTTGAAATCGAAAAGAAAGGAATGGATGCTGCAGATAAGATTATTGCCGTCTCCAATCTTACGCGAAATACAATAATTGAAAAATACGGCATATCTCCCTCAAAGGTAGTAACTGTTCACAATGCAGTAGAACCTGTTGAAGAAATCGATAAGATTCAATATTCCAAAGCCATTAATGATAAGATAGTAACCTTCCTTGGAAGGGTAACCCTTCAAAAGGGTCCTGAATATTTCGTTGAAGCAGCTTATAAGGTGTTACAAAAAATGGATAATGTACGCTTTGTTATGGCCGGATCCGGAGAATTACTCGAGAGGATGGTAGCAAGAGCTGCGTCGCTCAGGATAGCAGACCGCTTTCATTTTACCGGTTTTTTAAAGGGAAATGAGGTAAACAGAATGTTTTCGCTTAGTGATGTTTATGTTATGCCTTCAGTGTCAGAGCCTTTCGGGATATCTCCTCTGGAGGCAATGCAAGCAGGTGTGCCTACAATAATCTCTAAACAATCCGGTGTCTCGGAAATATTGGTACATGCCCTGAAAGTGAATTTCTGGGATGTTGATGATCTGGCAGATTCAATTTATGCCATCCTAAATTACGATGCAATGGCAGAGATGTTTAAGAAATATGGAAAACAGGAGGTTGAAAACCTGAAATGGGAAAATTCTGCTCTTGAAGTTAATAAAGTGTATCATTCGATAAATTAATTTATTTTTTTAAAATGAGAACTATTTGTTTGTATTTCCAGGTTCATCAGCCTTTAAGATTCAGAAGGTACCGTTTTTTTGAGATCGGTAGTGAACACTATTATTATGATGATTATCTTAATGAGAGTATAATCAGGAAGGTAGCTGAAAAATGTTACCTGCCGGCCAATAAGATAATCCTTGATCTTCTGAAAAAAAATAAGGGAAAGTTTAAGCTTTCTTTTTCTATCTCAGGAATTGCACTTGAGCAGTTTGAGCTCTATGCCCCCGAGGTCATTGAATCTTTCAGGAAGCTCGCCAGGACAGGTTATGTAGAATTTCTTAGTGAAACTTATGCTCATTCCCTTGTTGCTTTGAAAAGTGAAGAAGAATTTGCAAAGCAGATAGAACAGCACAGAGAGCAGATCGTCAGGCTTTTTGCTGTGGAACCGAAAATTTTCCGAAATACAGAATTAATTTATTCCGACGAAATTGGTAGGATGATCTCTGATCTTGGTTATAAAGGAATGCTTACTGAAGGTGCCAAACATGTATTGGGGTGGCGCAGCCCGAATTATTTATATCATAACTCTTTGAGGCCTGACTTGAAGCTTCTGCTGAAAAATTTCAAACTGTCGGATGATATCGCTTTCCGGTTTTCAAACAAGTCCTGGAGGGAATATCCCCTTACGACTGAAAAATATGCGGGATGGCTTGGGGATATAAACAAAGAGGAGGAAGTTGTTAATCTCTTTATGGATTATGAGACATTTGGGGAGCATCAGTGGGCAGACTCAGGGATTTTTGAATTTTTGAAGGCATTTCCCGGCACCATACTGGAAAAGACAAACTTTAATTTCAGCACTCCTTCCGAGATTATCGACAAACTTGATTCTGCGGGTCCGGTGAATGTGCCACATCCTATCTCATGGGCCGACGAAGAGAGAGATCTTACAGCCTGGCTTGGAAATCCTTTGCAAGAGCAGGCTTTCAATAAGTTATATTCCTTGCTTAATAAGGTTGAAAAGACAGAAGATCTTAAAATATTAAAAGATTTCAATTATCTCCAGGTCAGTGATCACTTTTATTATATGGCTACGAAATTTCTATCAGACGGGGATGTGCATTCCTATTTTACTCCATACGATTCACCTTATGAGGCATTTATCAATTACATGAATGTGCTGAGTGATTTTGAAATACGGGTAAATTCGCTAACAAAAGAAGAAAAGGCAGATGATGAGGTTGTTCGTTTAAGTAAGATTATTGAAGCTAAAAATGAGATTATTCACAAGTATGAGGAAATACTTCTGAAAGATTCTCCTGAAACTGAGAATTCCAAAAAAACCCTTTCTAACAAAACCCGGAAGGCAGCCAAAGCTTCCCCACCGGCAAGGAAAAGCTCATCTACCGCCAATAAAGAAAGTGCTAAAGGAAGTAAAGTTAAAAAAACAACCAGTGTAAAAAAGACTACTGGCACACGAAAATCAGTTGCTAAAAAGAAACCGGCCGGATCCGGAAAATCAGGAACTGAAAAACCGGCCCAGGCTAAGAAGCCCGGTAAAACAAAAAAATAATTATCTATGCGAACATTATTCTTTCTTTCAAATAGAATTACTTTTGCAGTCATATTATTAACACATAATTTTTTTATTTAACATTAAACCTGATCGATCGGATGAGCAACAAATTGAATAAACCTAATTATATTTTTGAAGTAAGCTGGGAAGTATGCAATGAGGAAGGAAGTATTCATACAGTACTCTCAACAAAATCTATTACAGAGCAGAAAGAATTCGGAGATAATTATATTATGATAGGGCCGGATGTATGGCGTGATAGTGCAGAACATCCTGAGTTTATGGAAGATGGTAATATTTTATCCGGGTGGAAGCAAAGAGCTCTGTCTGAGGGTTTGCGTGTGAGGGTAGGACATTGGAAAATAGCTGGAAAGCCACTGGTTATCCTGGTTGATTTCACCACTTATTTTCATAAAAAAGATGAGATTTTCAGCCATTTCTGGGATCAATACAAACTGGACTCAATAAGTGGAAAGTGGGATTATATTGAACCTTCTCTTTTTGGTTATGCTTCCGGACTGGTTATAGAAAGTTATGTTAAATATTATCTTACTTCCAATGAAAAGATTGTAGCACAGTTTCATGAATGGATGACAGGTGCCGGTCTTCTTTACCTCAAGAAACAACTTCCACAGGTCGGAACCATTTTCACTACTCATTCAACTGTGATAGGAAAAGCTATTGCGGAACATGATCAGGATTTGTATTCAAAAATGAGGGAGTATAAAGGCGACGAGAAGGCCACGGAATTCCAACTTGTTTCCAAGCATTCTATGGAGAAGATCTGTGCTCAGAATGCCGATACCTTTACCACTGTTAGTGAACGCACTTCTATTGAATGTAAGCAGTTCCTTGAAAGGGAAGTGGATCTGATCACACCGGACGGTTTTGAAGACAACTTTGTTCCTTTTGCCGATTTCGACAGTCTGAGGAAGGAATCACGGGAGCTGTTGCTGCATATTGCATCTGCGGTTACGGATTATCAATTTCCGGAAAATACTTTTATACTTGGCACCTCGGGTAAATATGAGTTCAGAAATAAAGGCCTTGACCTGTTTATTGATGCACTCGGTAATCTCAATAAATCGGGAGATCCCGGCAAGGAGGTGCTGGCCTTTATTTTTGTTCCGGCCAATCACTACGGTCCAAGGAAAGATCTTATTGAAAAGCTGAAGGATCCTTCCTTCCAATTGAAAAATGACCGGCATTTTACGCACAACCTCCACTATTCTGAACATGATCCGGTTATAAAAGAAATTAAAGCCCGGGAGTTGGAAAATAACCCTGATGATAAAGTAAAGATAATTTTTGCTCCTGTTTATCTTGATGCTAAAGATGGCATCTTTAACAAATATTATCATGAGATCTTACTCGCAATGGATCTGATGATATTCCCTTCCTATTACGAACCCTGGGGGTATGCGCCTGTTGAAAGTCTTGCATTAAAAGTTCCTTCCGTCACTACAACCCTTTCCGGCTTTGGGCATTGGGTAAAAGATCAGCTCAAGGACCCCGATCATGGGCTATTTATTTTAAACAGAAATGATGATAATTCCAGTGAAGTTGTTGAAGGAATATCGGAAGCAATTACGCAAATGTTTTCTCTGGATGAGGAGAAATTCGCAAAGGCAAGAGAAAAGGCCTTCGATATTTCAAGGGTGGCTTTATGGTCAAATTTAATTATGTATTATAAGGAAGCCTATTCACTTGCACTGGAAATGGTGAGTACACGTGTCGACAGTTTTGTTGAGACAGAAAGAGTGGAGAAGCTTCCCCAGGTGGATCTGAGTCTCGGAAGAACGCCAAACTGGAAAAAAGTAATTATTTTACAGACTCTCCCCGAAAAGTTACAACCCCTTAAGGAACTAAGCCGTAATTTATGGTGGAGCTGGAATTACGATGCGATAGAACTTTTTGAATCTATTGATGAGGATTTATGGACAAAATATGAAAGAAATCCAATTGATCTTCTCGACCGGATTCCTTTCGAAAAATTAGCGAGTCTTGAGAATGATGCCGAATTCATTGATCGAATGGATAAGGTTTATTCCAGGTTTAGAAATTATCTTGACTCTGCAGAATTTAAAAAGCCTGAGATTGCTTATTTTAGTATGGAGTATGGTCTGCAAGACTCTCTGAAGATCTATTCCGGCGGGCTCGGGTTACTTGCGGGAGATTATCTCAAGGAAGCCAGCGATTATAATTATAATATTATCGGAATCGGACTTCTTTATCGTTATGGTTATTTTAAACAGGAGTTTTCGCCCGAAGGGGATCAGATATCATTAAATGAGCCCCTGCAATTTTCAAAGCTTCCGGTTTCTCCCGTTCAGGATGAAAATGGAAAATGGGTACAAATTACCATAGTTTTGCCTGGTCGCGATTTAAAGGCGCGAATCTGGCGTGTGGATGTCGGGAGAGTAAAACTTTTTCTCCTGGATACCGATTTCGAGGAAAATATGGATCATGACCGGAGTACTACTCATCAGCTTTATGGCGGGGATAATGAAAATCGTTTCAAGCAGGAGCTTTTGCTCGGTGTAGGAGGAATACGGGCTTTACGCATACTGGGATATAACCCGGACCTGTATCATTGTAATGAAGGACATGCAGCCTTTATCGGCCTTGAAAGGTTAAGGGAGTATATACAGGGAAAAAGCCTTACTTATCCGGAAGCACTTGAGATCGTACGTTCTTCTTCACTTTTTACGACGCATACCCCGGTACCAGCTGGGCATGATTATTTCGATGAGGATCTTATGAGAACATACATGGCTCATTATCCCAACCGGTTGAAAATTGACTGGAACCAATTGATGGACCTGGGAAAAATGAACCCGGGACAGCCTTCTGAGCGTTTTTCCATGAGTTGTCTTGCTGTTAATTTATCGGATAAAATAAACGGAGTAAGTAAGATCCATGGTGAAGTGAGCCGGTATATGTTTGCCGATATGTGGAAAGGATATTTACCAGAAGAAATTCCTATTGGATATGTTACCAATGGCGTTCATGTTCCCACCTGGATATCCAAACGATGGAATAACTTCTACCGGGAGCATATTGATCCGGATTTTCTAATAAAACAAGAAGACCGGGGAATGTGGCAAAAAGTAAATAAGGTTGATCAGTCGGAGATCTGGAAGATCCGCAATAAAGAAAGAGGTGAGCTGATAAAATACCTCAAGAGGAGATTTAAAAATGTTTCGGCCAACAGTAGTGAGAATCCGAAGTTACTCCTGGAGATTGAAGAGAAACTAAACCCTGGTGCACTAACTATTGGATTTGCAAGGCGTTTTGCCACCTATAAAAGGGCTCATCTTCTTTTTCGTGATCTCGACAGGCTTGCTTCTATTGTTAATAATCCCTTCATGCCTGTTCAGTTCCTGTTTGCGGGAAAAGCTCATCCCAGGGATAAGGCGGGGCAGGACCTGATTAAATTCATAATTGAAATTTCAAGACAAGAAAGGTTCAGAGGAAAGATCATATTCATTGAGAATTATGAAATTGGGCTCGCTAAGAGGCTCATCCGGGGCGTGGATGTATGGCTCAATACCCCCACCCGGCCTCTGGAAGCTTCAGGTACAAGTGGTGAAAAGGTGGTAATGAACGGGGGACTTCATTTCAGTGTGCTTGACGGATGGTGGGCTGAAGGATACAAGCCCGGTGCCGGATGGGCACTGCAAAAGGATAAGGTCTACGATGATCAGGATCTTCAGGATCAATTTGATGCCCAGACTATATATACACTACTTGAAAACGAGATCATCCCTCTTTTCTTTAAACGCAATGAAAAAGGGATTCCCGTGGCCTGGGTGGACTGTATACAAAAATCAATTGCCGAGGTAGCTCCCGAGTTCACCATGAACAGGATGCTCAGGGATTATATCGATCGGTTTTATTATGATCTTTATGAGAGAAATATCAAATTAAAAGAAAATGACCATGAAAGACTAACCAGAGTTTCAAACTGGAAACGAAAAATTCTTAGAGTCTGGGATGAAATTGAGATTCTTGATATTAAGTATCCGGACGTGAATATGAAAAGTATAGAGATTGGAAAAAGCTATTCCAGCGAACTCCTGGTGGATCTGAAGTCACTTGATGCAGATGAAATTGGTATTGAATTTATTGTCGGGGAACAAAATGATCAGGAAGGTTCAATGAAGATCCTCAGTGCCGAAGATTTCAAACTGGTTAAACAAGAGAATTCGAAAGCCTGGTATAAAATCGATATTGCTCCTCCCAAACCCGGGATATTCGATTATGGTATACGCATGTATCCGAAGAATCCTATAGGCAAATATCGTCAGGACATGAACCTTGTACGTTGGATTTAATAAACCGAAGGTATATTCATCCTCTCAAGCACAACTGCTGTTCTTGAGGGGAGGTATATTTTTAAAAGTTGCGCAGGAGCAACTTTTTTCTCCGGTACGGTACGGTATTCTATGAGAGTATCGGTTCTCTCAAAACCACCATATACCTCAGAGTCGCTTGAAAGTCTTACCCGGTATTTTCCTGCAGGGCAGGATATGCCGTAATCAGGAAAAGATCTGTGGGGATGGAAATTAAAAACAAAAAGCAGATTGGCCCGCTCAAAAGCCAGAATATTGTCGGTGGAATGGATGTGTCTCTGGGTTACCGCACGGTCATTGTAAATTTGATATTTTGTAGCCAGCTTTATCATTGCTTTATCGAAGTCGGCCAGGTAATGGTATTTAAGGTCCGGTGATTTTGTAAGACTCCATTGTCTTCGTGCATAATGATACGACCAGTTGTTTCCTTCCCTTGGAAAATCTATCCATTCCGGGTGTCCGAATTCATTTCCCATAAAATTCAGGTACGCATCTCCGGCTGTTGCCATGGTAATGAGGCGTATCATTTTATGGAGAGCTATACCCCTGTCGACAATTAAACTTGAAGAGCTTTTAGACATGCTGAAATACATCTCTTTGTCCATCAGGCGAAAGATGATCGTCTTATCCCCGACAAGCGCCTGATCATGGGATTCTGCGTATCCAACTGTTTTTTCTTCGGCTCTTTTATTGGTGAGTTCATGAAACATTTCCTGCATATTCCAGTCTTCATCCTTTTTTTCTTTAATGATCCGTATCCAGTAATCGGGTGTCCCCATGGCCATACGGTAGTCAAATCCTAGTCCACCCCAGTCAACCGGAGCCGCAAGACCGGGATATCCACTAACGTCTTCAGCAATTGTAATGCTTAGAGGATCTGCTTCTTTGCATAATTCGTTTGCCAGGCCAAGATAAACAATTGCATCTTCATCCTGTTGTCTGTCAAAGTACATGCTATAGCTGTTAAAATCGCGGCTTAATCCATGATCGTAATATAGCATACTTGTAACACCGTCGAACCGGAAACCGTCGAACTTAAATTCTTTTAGCCAATAGTGTATGTTGGAAAGAAGGAAATGAACAACCTGATCTTTTCCGTAGTCGAAGCAGAGTGAATCCCATGCAACATGCTCTCTCCTGTATCCCTCGTGAAAAAACTGCCAGCCGGAGCCGTCATAATTCGCAAGACCTTCCATTTCATTTTTTACGGAATGGGAATGGATAAGATCCATTATCACACGGATGCCCATCCCATGTGCATCATCAATTAGTTCCCTCAATTCATCCGGAGTCCCAAACCTTGAACTGGGAGCGAAAAAGCTGGAAACATGATAACCAAAAGAAGCATAATAGGGATGTTCCTGGATAGCCATCAGCTGAAGGGTATTGTAGTTTGCATTTTTTATTTCCGGCAATATTTCTTTTCGAAATTCCTCATAGCTGCCAACACTGTAATCTTCTGTGGCCATGCCAACATGAGCCTCATATATAATGGGCGACTGTTCCCGGGAATCGGGGACAGGATGTTTCCATTGATATTTTTCTTCGGGCCACCATACCTGAGCATTGTAAACAGAACTTTCCGGGTCCTGAACCACTCGTTCCGCCCATGCCGGTATGCGGTCGCCCTGACCACCTTCCCAGGTGATCCTCAGCTTATAAAGATCCTTATGGCTTAAATCCATCAGAGGAATTTTTAATTCCCAGTTCCCCTGTCCGATACTATTAAAGCTAAAGCTTTCGATTTCCTTCCAGTTATTGAATGTCCCTATCAAAAAAATCTTTGTAGCATTAGGAGCCCATTCCCGCATTACCCAGTAGTCGCCTTCCCTGTGCAATCCGAAATACAAATGACCATTGGCAAAATCCGGAAGATTTCCTCCTGATGGCGAGAGGTGAGCCTTTTTTTGCTGAATCTTTTGCTTTCTTTGTTCAATTATATCCTGAAAAGGTTCCAGCCAGGGATCGCGTTTAATTATTTCCGGTTTTTTCATTAGTTGAGTCTGTCTATAAGATGAGTGTCTGATTATGTTTTCTTATCAAACACTTTAACAAAGCATGAGTTTTCTTTCGCACACTAATTCTTAAATATCCCGAAATTTACGTAAATAAACTCTTATTGTAAAGCTATACTATATGCTTATTAAAGAGAACTCCTCTTTTAAATTCAGTAATGCAATACCGGCCTGCTCGCTTTCCATCGGCCGCCGGAGGCTTGCCGTAGGCGCAGCGCGAAGCTTTCACCGGCGGCCGAAGCCTTACGCTTGCGCTGAAGCTACAGCGTAGGCGCATGGCGAAGGACTCAGCAGAGCAAAGCCGGGCGTTTTGTCGGGCCAACGTGCCGTGCTAAAAATCGGTAGTGGTTGATTTTTTTCGTCCTTGCTTCTTTTAATAGGCAGTGGAAATTGTATGTCATCATCGCTTTATGCCCCCGTATTCCGGGG
>CAYRTD010000028.1:0-31314 GCA_964426915.1 uncultured Bacteroidaceae bacterium
TCATAAAACTCAAGGCAAACCAGAAAAAGGAAGCAGAGCAGGTCGAAAAGGAAATTCAGACCCTTTTGAACACCGAGACCCAGTTGCGTAGCAAGAAAGAACTCATCGAGAAATTCATACGGGATAACCTGCCAGTTATTGAGAATACCGATGACATTCCACAGGAATTCGAGAAGTTTTGGAACATAGAACAAGACGAGGCATTCCTGAAGCTCGTTAAAGATGAGAAACTCAGCAAGGAACGTACACAGGCATTAATTGAACATTTCCTCTATTCTGAAAAGGAACCCCTGCGTGATGAGATACTCGATTTGCTGGAAGGCGATAAACCGACACTGCTTAAACGCAAATCCACTGGTGACAGAATTCTAAGTCGTATTGTGGATTTCGTTGATACATTCATTAACGGTGTAACAGGAAGTTAAAAGTATGACGATGCATACATGCTTAATTTCCAATTTTAAAGCATTGTTATTTACCATTTACAACTGTCGTGCGGGTTTTCGAAGCACTTCATTATCAACCGATACCAAAGTTAATTAAAAGTTCGAAAGCTCCAAGTTTATTCATCACCCCGCATGCAGTTTGACCATTTGTTGTATACCTGTGCTTTTCTTAATTATATAAATCAATCTTCTCTCTAAACTGATTACCAATTGAGAAAGGAATTAGTTTCAGAAATTGTAAACGACCAATGATAATTCCTGCAGGCGTTCTAAATCGATTGGAAAACTCCAATATTTTCTCTTCAGTCAAAGGCGCTGAACTTAATATTTCTTTCAATTCGTGTTCGCTCAATAAGTACCGTGATGCGAAATTATCTGCTTCTTTTTCTTTATCTGAATCAAAATCTGCACCCTCTAAGTTTTCTAAGAAGATGTCTTTCTTTCCGTGAAGTATAATATGCGCAGCTTCATGAAAGAAAGTAAACCAAAAATGGTCATTGGTTCGAAATCTCCCTGAGAGTTGAATGATCGGTTTGTTATGAAACCATCTTGTCGCACCACTAATTGGAGCTTTGGGCAGATTTTGAGTATAAACAACAGCTACTCCACATTTTGCGCAAATATCTTGAATCGACTCAGCAAAATTAGCAGGCATTTTAAATGCAAGTTCTTTAATCTCTGCTAGAGACTCTTTAAACAGTTTCTTATCGAATGAATTTAGGCTAATATCCTTGCTTTGAAGTTCACCCATTCTTAACCAAGCGGAAACTGCGTGCGGACTTTTAGTATTTGCTAAAGACACCCTAAATGCTACAGAGACTTCTTTATCAACATAAATGCGTTCCCATTCATCTGGCGAAGCAACACCAAAAAATTTAAGTGTTGATTCAGCCAAAACATTTTTCTCTCTAGTGTTTGGTAACCAACCCATCTTTCTCATATCATTTACAGGAAACATATCTAACCAATCTTTGCATTGTTCAAGAAATTCTTCTTGTTCTAACTCAAAGAGTTCCTTTCGATATTCCTTCTCTCGGTTTATCCAAAAACTCGCTGAAATACCAAGCACTTTCTCAAGCTGAAATGCTGTTGCTGTAGTAATTGGTTCTCTACCTTTAATAATATCGTTTATTTTTTCTTTAGGTCTTCCCATTCTCTCCGCTAACTCTGATTGACTCATTCCAACCGTATCAATAGTTTCTTGAATCGTATCCCCAGGGGGAGAAAGTAATGATTTTGCTAGTTCAATATCTACACTCATGACTTTTTGTTTTTAATGATAATCTTCTACTTCATTGATTTGAATCTTGGTAACATCATCCCAATTTAGTCCTCCATCATCCTTTTTTGGAATAGGATTGTGATCTGGTTCAAAAATCATTCGGTAGTTTCCTGAGACATCAACAGCTAATTCTCCTTTTCTATCTCCAACCAATTCATGGCATCTAGCAGCAGGGATTTGTTTCATTGTAGTTAGATTTTCTGCAGCTTTCAATTCTTCGTGTCTCTGTTTAACTTTTTTTGCCAGCTGTCCAAATGCTTTAACCATTTCTTTGGGAATAGTTAATTGTTTTTCTAGTTTTCTGTTCTTGTAGTTGATTAACACTATTAATATATAAAATTTATTAACGATTAACGTTAACAAAAATACATTTAATTTTGGTGTGGCCTAGTTTTTAGTGAAGTTTTTTATTCGGCAGGGAAAGTTCTCACTCGATGACAGCATGGTATACAGTCGAGTCACGCAAGGGAATTTCACCCTTGCGTTCTCTCAGAACCGGATCCCGATGAAATAATCGGGACAGGCTGTGAACCTCTCAATTATTCCCTCCGGTCATGAGCTCCGCTTCGCTCCGGTTCATCCGGCTCTTCATGTTCTTACACACTTGTGTGCCAAAGCATTATGAGTAGGCACAAAGATATACATCTTAAGGATGTACCAATCTCCAGTGAGGTAAAAGGTTCGGTTGCTTAGTCTGCCTGAACATCCTAAGCGGAAGTCCATCTCTTTAATTGTTGTTTCATGGTCAGCCACCCACCAGTTTGTAGGCTCCACACACATGAATAAACTCCTTAAAGTCTTCCATCATCTGTACAGCATCCAATCAACAGTTCAGGTTGATTGGTTCAAGGCACACCGGCGTTTTATTGTATGGTGCCGTGCGGGATTAAGAAGCGATTTCCTATCAGTCTACACTGATTTTTTTTATGAGCCACAAACGCCCGAAAACCTCCGAAACCCGCATGCACTATATCATGTGTTGTTAAATCGTGCATATTAATCAAGAAGAATAATTTTATCCTTAAATCTGGTTTTCAAAATTTTAGTCAATTCATTTAATTCTGAATCATTTAATTCCAATCCTATAATCAGCTTTGAGCCGGACCAACTAATTTCAAAAAGACTACTATTAAGTTTAATGATGATTTTATCTTTTTGATTTAATTCTGCTTCGTTTTCTGAGGTTTCAACTGTATACCAATCAATTTCATCTATATCCTCAGGATAACTTCTTTGAATCAATAAATATTTTTCTGTATTGTTGATTATATAATCAATGTTTTCGTTTTCATTGTCTATAGAATCCGAAAGTTCAACAGTACAACCAAAATCTGGATCATCTGTAATTGATAGATTTTTGCATATAAAATCAACTTTGTGTGTTAATCCTGTCTTGCTCATTGCTTTATTATCCGGTTATTTGATAATCACTAATCAATACTTTTGCTGAAATGTTTAGTCTGGTTGTCAATTTTCGAATCATATCAACAGTCAATCTGCGTTTACGATTCAGAATCTCTGAAACTCGACTCTTTCCACCAATCTCTGAAATTAAATCCACTTGTTTAAGCTGCATTTCTTCCATCCGTATCTTAATCGCTTCAATCGGGTCAGGAGCTTCGATTGGATAATGTTTGTTTTCGTAATCATCAACCATTAATCCAAGTATTTCTAACTCATCACTCTCATGAGTACCGAGTTTTGCATCGAAAATCTCTTCCAATCTTTTCAATGCTGCTCTGTAATCCGCATCTGTTTTTATCGGTTTTAATTCCATAATCACTAATTTTAAATACTATTAGCATCAATTTTGTCATAATCCGAATGAGTACCTATGAATCGGACAAAAGCTAATTGGTGTTCAAAATTGAATTTTATCACCAATCGGTATGTGTTGCCTTTAATATTAAAAACAATCCTATTGTCTTTTAGAATACTTGCAAGGGCATAACTCTGTTTAACATCATTGGGTGTTCTCCAATCTGAATTCATCGCTGTATCATACCAAGTCTTTAAATATTGCTCTGAATCAGGATGTTTTTCCCAAAATTCTCTCAATGTACTTTTTGCAAATATCCTTTTCATAGTTCTCAATCTGCGAACAAAGATATAATAAAATTCTCAATCCGGGAACTTTTTTTATACAGGATGTTGGCAAAATGTGCCTTTAATAATCGGTAATTAAAGTTTCGTAAGGAATCTTTAACTTTTCATGCAATTTGCGAATCATTTTTAAGGTCAATTTTCGCTTTTTACTTAAGATCTCGGACACTCTACTTTTATATCCAATGATTTCAGCAAGATCACTTTTCTTCATGCCTAGTTGATCCATACGAAACTTGATAGCCTCAATGGGATCTGGAGGACCAATCGGATAATTTTCATCTTCGTATTTTTCAATCAGTATAGTCAGGATTTCTGCTTCATCTCCTTCAGGTGAATCAACTGAAGCATCAAAAATAACCTCAAGCCTTTTTAAAGCTTTCTGGTAATCTTCTTCCGTTTTTATCACTTTAATATCCATTGCAATCAAATTTTATCCGCATCAATTTTATCATAATTATTATGTGTGCCAATAAATCTTATAAAAACCCATTGTCTGAGGTAATTAATATGAGTGACAAGTATATACTTGTTACTACAAATATTAAATACCACACGTCCTGCCTTCAAGATACTTGCTTTGGGATAGTCATTCTTTATATCTGCCGGGCTATTCCATTTAGCTTTACTTGCTTCTTTATACCAGGTTTTTAATGAATCCTCAGAATCAGAATACTTTTCCCGGAAATCCCGCAGTATATTTTTGGCAACTACCCTCATTACATCTTAGAGTATTTACTGGCAAAGATATGAATAAAGTTACCATTATGGTAATTATGTAAGCGTATTTTTCGATGTTGGCGGGATTTTTTGGCATTTTCTGAGTCGTAATCGGAAGATTAAACAAAAATAACTTTTTTGACTTCCAACAAGACAAAGGATACTTTAGTTCCTAATACCAATCTGACTATGGTTATGCAATACGGGTTGGATTAGAAGACATTAAAATTGATTGGTTGACTTTAAGATTTACATTAAGTTATGACAAATATGGCGGAGAATTAAAAGCAAGCGATGTTGGATTAAGCGGTGTATACACAACAAATGCCAAGATTGATAAATTTGTTATTTCACTGGGAGTGTTTCCCGTAAACTTCAAAATAATAGACCGGATTGATTTGAATTTTGGTTTTGAACTTTCAAGATTGATAAGTGAGAACTTTATTGGGTCAAGCAGTGGTTGGCAATTGGGTGAGGTTTGAGCCGTGTGCCGGGAAACCCGCATGCACGGTTATCAGATTAAAAAGCCAAAAATGGCTTGAAACTTGATAGGGATACGATAAAATTTTTATAACTTATCATTCTGCCATGAAGCCAAATTTACCAATTTTAAACTGCTTGTTTATCCTTTTAGGGTTAACGGCACAAGGCCAGGTTATCAAGCACCCTTATCTCGACACGCTGGAAAAACAAAACATCACTTTTGAAAAAGTAATAAAAGTAAGTAACGCTGAAGAATTTGTCAAAGCCTTGGGCAACAATACCGCTATCCTTCTTGATTCAGGGGCATATTTTTTCAAGGATAAATTTTTTCCCGGCCAGGGCAGGACAAAAGGCCATGATTACCTTGGAGGGCTTTCCGGACATTATGACAACAGGTTTATCCATGACCTGGAAAACTTAGCCATCATTGGGGCAGACAGTTTTCCGGCATACATAATCCAACCATACCATACTTATTATGTATGGGAATTTAAAAATGTAAAAAATCTCTTTTTATATAATTTAGTAATGGAACATGAACCAGATTATAGTTGCTCCGGCGGTGTGATATACATAGAAAACGGGAGAGACATCAATTTGGAAAACCTGGAATTGAGGGGAAGCGGGTCTGAGGGGTTGACCCTTAAAAATGTAAATGATTTTTCTATTTCCAACTCTACCATAACTGAATGTTCCGAGCAACTGGGGACATTCACGGACACAAAAAATGCAACCATTGATCAATGCCGGTTCAATGAAAATGAATTTATACTCCGGGGTTTCACCATAGATAACAGTCAAATATCATTTAAAAATTCAAGGATAGAAACAAAATACCCTTTTCATGAAGACCCGCTCCGGTATGACGGGCCTTTTGATGTGCTGTTCCTGATCGACCATTATTTTGCCCCGGAAAAAGACAGCTTGTCAAAGTTGTTAAACAACAAGATTGCTTTTACCAATACCGTTATTAACGAAGACACAATCAACCACGAGTATAATTTCTTTGATTACACCGATCCCGGTTTTTTTGAATATGGTGTCCCAATTGCCGAATACCCCGATTTGTTAATTTTGTTCCACGACATGTATATTGAAGGGACGCACAATGAAAGGCCCCCTGGAGATACTGTAAATATTTTCATGGGACTGGGCTCTATGCCTGGTGATGGAACCTTACAAATTGTTAAATCTGATTTAAAAGAAATAATAAAGATTGAACAACAACTGGAAAATAGCCTGGCAATAAGTTTTGAAGGGCCGCATCACGATCTGGTGAACTGGAAACACTATACCTCCCCATGGGAAGAGGTGCCCAAAATATCGCCAAATACCTACAATTTATTGAAATATACTGATGATGAACTGAATAAATTCCCTGAATACACCCTCGAGGAATTAATAAAATATTTAAATGAAAAGGGTTTTGAAGGCTCGGCTGACTATGTCGCCAAACATGCATGTAGTCCACTGTACGTGGCACCAAGCATGGTCAGGTTGAGAATAACAGCCATCGACAAGGATGACAAAATAATATTAAGGTTATTATGTTTTCATACTCCTATGGGGTGTTAAGGGATTGTCTCGAAATATCCTGACGTTTTAAACCTGTCAACTTATCTCATAACACACCATAAAAGCTGTTTGGGAAGTTATTTTTATCCCTTAAAAGACAACCATCCTAATGACATCAGGCATGGGTTTAGCTTCATATTATCTAATTAACGCCCGTCCGGTGGAATTATTTCTTCATTGAAACCTTTCTATGGGGTACTCGTAAGATTATAGACGCTGACTAACACCTGGGCTGGAGACAGGTGCGGTAAAAATGCACCGTCTCATTTTTAGCAATTAATATCGTCTGATTATGAAAATAGTAAAACTTAGTTTTTTATTAGTTATATGCTTAATGCTTACTTTAGATGCCCATAGCCAGATTAAATTTGGAGCCAGGGTAAACCTGGGAACTTCATGGATAAGCTCCGGGAATTTGAAAGATAATCTTGAATTTCAAATGAACCGTGATGCTAATATTAAAGAATGGAGTGCCAGCTATAGACCGGGTACGATGATCGGTATTGGTGGCGTTGCTCAATATGAACTGACAGAAAGATTATTCCTGCAAGGAGAGTTATCTTATAACTACCAGCAATCCAGAATAGATATTGATTATCTGGAAGATGACATAAATCTTAATGGTAATGGTGAGACTGAGCAGATAAATTCTGAGGCTAAAATTTCTTCCTCACGTCTTTCAACACCTGTTACCGTACATTACTCGCTCGGCCTGGATAAGCCTGTGCTGTTAGCCGGACTTGAGGCAAATTTTTTAAACACTCCTCAGATAGAGTCCACAGAATCGGAATTAGTGAGGGAATTTGAAAATGGTACTTTAGTTGCTTCTGAATCTGATTTAGAAGCTGTGGTTGGTGATCTGGATATATTTAATACCACACGGTTTAATTTTCTGTTAGGTGTCGCAAAGTCAGTGGAATTGGCTGGTAATAAAATATTATTGCAGTTGACTTATCACTTGCCACTAAGTGCCTCGGAAATGTATACTTTTAACAATAGAGCAGCATTTGATGATAATTCGTTTCGAAACAATGAAGTTTTTGGAGCTTTTGGGAAAGTTGATGCTGAACAGGACGCTTCCGCTTACCCATTGAATGATTTCAGGATGCACTTTCTTGACTTCTCAGTAACCTACCTGTTTTAAATAATTGGGACTAGTCACGGTCACTATATGACTTGCTTAATCTAAAGCCCCGTCCGTGCATTTATGGATGGGGTTTTTGGTTTAAGGCTACTTTCCGTATCCTCCTATGAATCGCTGCTCAACGTCAATCTTTTTTTCTCTCTTCTCAACGTCCTCAATAATGGGTCCGGCCTTTTCCAGATACTAATGGCGCAATTCAAAAGAGCAATCTGACTAAAGTATGGAGAATGAATATTAATATTTAGTATCAGAAAGAAAACTCGTTTTTTCAGCTGTGCTTGATAAGAAAGCGTCAAGAGCAAGGCATGCGATGCCTGAAAGACAGGAGTTTACTAATCGTAAATGACTGTCTTGAAGGCGAGCATAACGCAGCTATTGGCGTTTTCTTGCAAGCACTATTTAACAATTTACTTTTATGTCCTTACGTTACGGGCAAGTTAACAAAGAAAAGAGTTGACCACCCAATATCCTCATGCGAAAGCTGACTCTCCTGTCTGACTTTTTGCAAAATGGTTAGCAAATAATTTTGTAATTTTATAACACTCTGCATTTAGCAAATTTTGTAAGCAGCAATAAATGTCTATCCATTATGAACTATAAAAAAGAAGAAGAATATAACTACGGTACAAAGGGGAGGTTGTCCAAAAGGATTTCGGTTACTGCGCAGAAAAAAAGAAGTAAAAGAAGGATACAAAAAAGCACAGTGGTAAAGGGAGCAGAAAACCGGCTTAAAGGGTTCCGCCAGGCTTCCATGCTGGCTGTGGCCTTAACCGGATTTATCCTGCTGATATTTACAACAGAAGATACTTACTCGTTTACTGGTCAAAGCCCTGAAAATCAGCAGGACAGTGTTGAAGTAGCAGCAAGGGCTGATACTGTTAGTGCAGAAGGCGGGACAGGTCAGGCTGCCGATGAAGCTATCGGAGCCTTACAGAATATGTGGAATAATTTTACATCCAATTATCCGAAGGTTCTGATTGCCATAGGCATACTGTTGCTATCCTGGTTGCTTGTGCGGCTTATAAGTCTTATCCTTCGCAAAGCTTTCATAAAAATTAAAAGTCTTGAAGGTGTTATAACTCTTACCTCTATCTCTGTGTGGTTGCTTGCGGTTGGTATAGCCTTTAGTGTGCTGGTGGGCGATATCAGGGCACTGGTAGGTTCCTTCGGGCTTATAGGCCTTGCCCTGTCCTGGGCCCTGCAAACACCCATAGAGAGTTTTACCGGTTGGCTGATGAATGCCTTTCGAAGGTATTATAAGGTGGGCGACCGCATTCTGGTAGGTAATGTGTTTGGGGATGTCTTCCGTATTGACTATCTTTCAACCACTGTATGGGAAATTGGTTCGCCCTCTCAGCCGGGTTATGTCAACGCCGAACAACCCACCGGGCGCATGGTCACCTTTCCCAATAACGAGATCCTTTCGGGTACAATAATCAACCTTACCGGCGATTTTCCATGGGTGTGGGATGAACTCATCACTGCGGTGGCCAACGAATCGGATATACCTTTGGCCATGCAGGTGCTTGATGATACAGCCGAAGAGCTTATCGGCAACTATATGCAGCAGCCAGCCCTAAAGTATGCGGCCATTCTTAAAAAGGCTGGCCTGACAGAAGAGGTGCCTGTTAAACCACAGGTATATGTATCAGCAAGCGAATCATGGACTGAAATTACCGTAAGGTACCTGGTAGGCGCCCGCGAACGCCGGCAATGGAGATCCGACCTGCTTATGAAAATAAATGCGGAAATCAATAAACCTGAATACAAAAGCAAAATAATACCGGTGTATCCGCGGCAGCAGGTACAGGTGATCAATGAGGAAGGAGTGCCTTTTGATTTCAGGCAAAAAAGCCAGGGGTAAGGAATGCTTAACAAATTTGAACTGCTGAAAATATTGATTAGCTATTGTTACTGTCGTCCGGATTGCTTTTGCAGTCTTTATTGTGCTTGAGCCGTGTGAGCCGATGAATACCTTTAAGGTTTGTTTCAGGCGGCTGCTTAGCCTGTATTAAAAGCAGATTGACAGATAACAGGTTCGAAGTGCGCAACGTTTCATACCGCCATACGTAAGTGCTTAAAACCATCACTATGAATATTTTGTGTCTTTACAAAAAAGCCATTATGACCTTTGAAAAAACATATGATGTTCAAATCCCTGTAGGCCTGGTATTTACATACCGGCGCACCGTTGGCACAAATATGAAAAAACGAATTCTAACAATATTATTTTTTAGCATTTGTGTTTTGGGTTATTCTCAAAATCAAAAAACGATTTATCCGAATTTTATTGGACTGAATTCGAATGAAGTTGAAAATAATTTAGAATGGGAAATTTTAGAAAAGGTCACTGGTGATTTAAATAAAGATGGAAACGATGATCAAGTTTTAATTCTTGAATCAAAAGACAGTATTCCTGAAAAAAGATGTTCTGATTGTGAATTATTAAAAACCAAGCCGAGAATAATACTTGTATTACTTAAACAAGATGACAAACAAAAAGTGATAGTGCAAAACAATAAATTTATTGCACGTGGAGACGAAGGGGGGATGGCAAATTATATTGAACCTGAATTATCAATCAACGACGGGTTATTAAATATCTACTATCAATATACTCGTTCAATTCAATCTTACACTTTTGAATTCAAAAATGACCGGATGGAAATTGTTAAAGCCGAAAGTATGGGAGTTCACTCAGCTAGTGGGAATTACGAAAATGATAAATATGATTTTATTAATGGAACACTTATTTCAAGGACAGGAAATATATCTGAAGAAGAATCAAAAACTGAAATTATTGAAATTGATATAAAGTCAAAATCACTTTCTGAATTTGAAGAAATGTATACATGGGAAATCACCGAATACAAACTCTTGTAAAACAAGAATTGTATGTTTGTTTAACCATCTATAAAAAAGTCCGATTAATAGAGGGCTAAACCAGTAGAAATAAACCAAAGTATACTTATGAGAAAGCTTTTTATATTCTTTATCATTTTATTAATGTTACCTGTTTTTGCCTATTCCGGTAATTATCAAAATGCCACTGATTCTCTTATCAGAGCAGCGATGAAACAACATCATATACCTGGTGTCGCAATTATTATTGTTCATGGAGACAGTTTGATATTTAGCAAAGGATATGGTTATTCCGACCTAACTAAACAGGTGAAGGTAAATCCGTCAACTTCTGTCTTTCGGTGCGGATCAGTATCAAAATCACTTACTGCAACAGCGGTTATGATCCTTAAAGAACAAGGAAAGATAGATTTACATAAAGACATTTCATTCTACCTTAATGAAGAAGAGATAAACTCTTTTGGGATTTCGGGAAAATCAATCACTTTACATCACCTTCTTACTCATAGTGCGGGATTTGATGAAAGACTTTTTGGTTCTCATGTTAATAGCTACCAGGAGTGGATGCCTTTAAAAGAGTATTTTGTACGATATCCTTTGATTTTTAGAAGTGAGCCGGGAGAAATATTAAATTACAATGATCAGGGTATTGCTTTAGCAGGATATATTGTAGAAAAGGTATCAGGAATATCTTTCTCTGAATTTATGAAAAAGCAGCTTTTTATGCCGCTACAAATGAATAACAGCAGCTTTAATCCACAGCTGCCAAAAAACATTAAAGAAAATCTGGCAGAAAGTTATACATAACCATTGCTCTTCAGAATGAAGTGGCAAAATCAGATGAAGTCCTATGGAAAATTCAGGGTGGAAAATATATTCGTATTGATACCCTTTTGTTTCAATGGCATGAGGGCCATGAATTTTATTCTGCATTTTCAACAGAAAATAATAAGGTGAAATACCTTCACATGGGCACGGGGAGCAAAGAAAAAGTACCATTTTTTGAACATGTCAATCTTCAGTTAGTTCTTTTGGGAGTGTTTCATTTGCTCTTTCTTATTGTTACTTTTTTCGCTTTTTACCAATTCAAAAAGAAAGGTGAACATGTATATATTTTAGCAGGACTAGGTGGATTAATGTTTTTTGTAGCACTGCCAATTTTTACCGCAGTTTTATTCTCTGTAGACTTTCAGGAGTTATATAAGGGAGCTACAACTGTTATGATCATTGCTTCATGGATAACTTTTTCAGGAGGATTGGTGATGCTTATAAGTCTGATATATAATCGTCGTCAGAAATTCATATTCTGGCTTATGCTTGCCAGCCTCTTATATATCCCTTACCTGATTTACTGGAATTTTCCGATTTTACCATGAAATAAGTATCATTAATGGAAGGATTTAAATTATGTCCAGATCCTAATGACGAATGGTACTTTAAGAATTGGACAGAAAAATAATGTTTTTTAAAAGTATTCAATGAAGCTGAGGTAATAAAGTCTATAAATTTTAAAGAATAAATCTGGAAAATATATGTATAAATTATCTGATTTCCTCCAGGAATGAAATAATTACTTCATAATGATCCCTGGCTTTTCGTGGCCAGACCCAATAGCTTTGCGGCCAATCCCATACATTACCTTCCAGCCTGCCATAGATCTCCAGGTCATGATTGGCATTGTCAAAAACATGAACATTATAATGAGGACTTGAAGATTTTTCAAGCAGTGATAACATAAGGTCTTTATTGGTTTCAGGAGGAACAAGATTATCTGCGCCACCCAGTAAACTCAGGACAGGTATTGATATGGACAATAAGTGAGGTAAACCAGCTTGCCACTTGCTAACGATCCGGAACGTTACTTCCGCTCATAAGGGACTTACACCCTCTGGAAAAAAACCATATCTGTTTGCTACGTCAATCAAAATAATTTGCTATTTTCAATTATTTATTGAGCTTCCAACCGGACCGTTAGCAAATATTTAAAAAGGAACTTCTACCAATAGAAATTGCAACGCAATGAATAAGCAATATATATCAATAATTTTTATCTTGTTTTTTGCACATAATGTATTTTCTCAAGATACTTTATTTAAAGAAAACTCGGTATGGATTGGCGAAATATCAAATGGTAAACGCAATGGTTATTGCTACGAGTATAAAAATGACAATTTACATGGTGAATATGTTGTTTTTAATTGGTATGGCAAGTATGTCTGGCGCTATGGATATTTTGAAAATGGAGAAAAAGTTAATTGGATTGAATATGAGAAAGGAGAAGGGCCCACAAAGGAAAAATATCTTAAAATTAAAAGCAAAAAATTATGAAATTATGCTAAAATAACTGATTCAGATCAAACCACAGCAACAGATTCTGTAAAAGTTCGGTTCTCTTCTTTTGTTGCATGTCTTGGTGAATGCCGGGAAGAAATTTCTCTCGGCGATAGCGTACAACTTGGACACTGTATCATTGGAGGAATACCACCGTATTACTATTCATGGACACCTTCTGAATCGCTTTCTGATCCAACGGCAGGAAATCCTTGGGCAAAACCTCAAGTCACCACTTCAATCATAGTTCAGACATGCTTGCCCAGATGGTAAACATCAATAAACATACTCAATAACGCCATTCCTTCTTACAGGATATCCTTTTTCATTATATTCATACTTATTTTCAGTGATTTGAGTCTCCTCAATAACTTCGTCAACTTCAAAGTGAATGATATAGGTCTCTTTTACGATGTTATTGGTATTGGTATGTAATCCGGGTATCATAAGTGAGTGAAATGCCCTGTAAGGATTGGATTTATTATCAAATTTATATTCAGTAGTAGTTTGAAGTTCGGCCTTCCCTGATTCCAGGAAAAAATAATGTAACTTTTTAACCAGGTTATCTTTTTCATCATAGGAGAAGTCAATATAGCCCGTTTTCTTTTCATCATGAAAGAATGTCCGGCGGCTTATCCTGTTATTTTCATCATAACTGTATTTGCTGTATCCTAAATAGTTGGAGGTTTTGACCAATTTATTATTGCCATCATAATCATAAGTCTGTGTACTGTATTTCTCTGTATTACCCGGATTAACCCATTCTTTTCTGTTCCATGCCGAATCGGCCCTGAAACTGCTACTGCTGTATATCCCCGGATCAATATAATGGTCTGATGATTTTACCCTGTGATTCTTATAGTTATGCCGGGTGTAATGCCATTTACTTTTTTCTTCCAGAATCTGACCCTCATCATTGTAGGTATATTCATATTGCCGTTCACCCTCATACAATAACTGCTTAAGGAATACATTATCAGTGTTGTTATTAAAAAACCCTTCTTCACCTTTTTCGCATGAGCAAAGGGAAATTATAAACAGGAGGCCTGGTATTATTAGGTAAGTCTTCAATGATTTTTTCTTTAATGATGGAGTTTTGGCGATTTAGGTTGCGTATTCACTTTACCGGGCAAAAATAATGGAAGCATCACCATGGACTATATTTTCATGTTGGCGGATTTTGTAACATTATTTTGCATAAATGAATTAGGTTACCCGGCGGTAAATAAAAATTTTATACTTTTAGGGAGCGATGGTGGAAGCAGCTATGGATCACTATCGGAAAATCGACAAGTGATAATATGAGTGTGTAAATCAAAAAAACCCTTTTGTATGAGAAGAAGATCTCTGGGTATAATAATCAAAGTAAATCTTTTAATTGGATTCAAGTTGTTGATTACTGATTGTTTAATGGCTGGAGATTCCGTTGATAGCCCGGTGACAGGTGATAAATGGAATGAATCTGAAATCATTATTGACGAGTCAACATCTGCATTTAAGAGAAAACTCACTAAAAACGGATTATTGAACAACACTTCTTCATACCATTATCGAACCGGTTTCAGTGAAGATTCAAAGTACGTTTTCATTAAAACCATGCGAAACAATTACAACGGTATTCTAAGAGCGAAAGTGAATACCGGAGAACTTACTTTAATGGAGATATTTGGCAAAGATTCGGTAAATTTCAATAACATTCATTTCGTTATAAGGCCTGCTCACAATTCCTTAATTGTTAAAGTATACCATGAAATCAAAGAAGTTTACCAGTTCTATGAATATAATATCCATTCCTTAAAAAAGTCGCTATTGCTTGAACTCGAACCCGGGATCTATACAAGTCATCTTGCATGCGGTCCGGCCGGAAAGAAACTTTTTTGGGCACAAATGCCTCATTTGGAAGGGTATTCCGGCAAAGAAAGGTTTGATGCATACACCAAAACATATGGAGGAATGCCAACTTCAATCTATGCCTATACTATTTCTACTAAGCAAAAGAGTTTAGTTTACTATGACTCAATTGCCGGAACTGACCATATCCAAACCCACCCAGATAACCCAAACTTACTGCTTATCGACCGTGATTTCCCTGAATGGTACTCGTGGCGTGGAGATATGGGGAAATCCAGTCGTGCCTGGGTACTTAATACAGAGACAAGTGAACTTATCGAAATACGACCATTAAATCCAAATAAATTTGTTTCCCATTCAACCTGGAGCAGCGATGGAAAGATGATTTATTACCATAGCCGGGACAAAGAAACCGGGTTTGAGTTTTTTGGTAAAAACGGAGGAGGGCATTATATCGGTGTCTGCGATTTATACGGAAATGTAATCTGGGAACGAATTTTTCCTCATTTCTATTATGGTCATATAGGAAGCCATACCACGCGAAATAGTTTAATATTTGATGGTTTGCTAACTCCGAATATGATTTGCGAAATTGATTTTACACATCTAAAGCAAACCGAAAAACCAGAAGTAAAAATAGTATGCAATCATGATTCATACATCACCACAGGTTATCAGCCAGGTCATCCTCATCTGCAATTATCGCATGATGGCCACTGGTTAATGTACAACTGGAGTGATGGCAAACGTTCAGATGTTCTTGTGGTTGATTTAAATAAATAATAAAAAAGATGAAGAGATTACTTCCCTGTTTGGCATTTCGCTTTTAGTTTTAACTTCGTGTAAAGTGGTACAAAAAAAGTAAAAGAAAACCGGGATACTGATGCTAAGGCAATGCTTACGAATGACGTAATAGATAAGTCACTTGCACATGCAACAGAACAATGTTGTATTTAATAAACTGTGATTTCTGAAGTATTTCTTACAATCTCTCCATCCCTCTTCACTCCTGTTACGCTAATAATATATCGTCCTGGGGTATCTGAGGTTAGGAAATTCAGTTGCTTTTCTTCTCCCTGATTAATCGTGAGTCCGGGATTCCAGTAAAGGGTATTTCTCGGATCCGGAAGATTCTTTTCATGGGGAATAAAGGCTTGGGGAGCTCCAGTTTCCGGTTCGTAGAAACGATAGGTTAAAAACAGACCGTTACCGGGGAGATCCACTCCGGCAAAGTCATTATCTTTAGACAGGATGCTGATGATACCCCCGAAAATAATATCTCCACGTAGATAGGGTTGATTAATGATATCAATTTGCCTGATTCTCTGAGGATCAATTGCCATGACGGCTTCATTGATATGCATAACCACACCATCTATCATTACAGCAGGATCGTAAATATTCATTTCTGCCTGAGGACCATTTATTCTGAATGCCAGGGTCCCGTCCGAACGTATAATCCTTACCATGGGAAGTAATTCAAGAAAATATTCTTCCAGGGAGGGAAGATCTATATATTCTGTGATCTCTATCCTGCGTGAGGGTTCTCCATAGAATAATACATTATTATGGCCCTCCTGAAAATGTACTGAGGTGTCGGGGTAGTATTGCTCTTTCAGTTGTTGATTCCGGATGATCTGAAGGGCGAGTTCATATTCTGCACTGTCGAGTTCAAGTGCCGGTGACGGAAGCGGCTCGTGCCCAGTAGCAAAATCGTTATCTATCAGCACACTCAGAGAGTCCCCCTCCGTATTCCTTACCGAAAGAAACAGATCATGACTTCCTGTGTATGCCGGAAGTGAAAAATAAAAGTTTCCAGCGGAATCCGTTATCCCGGGATAAAAATTTCGTTCCTTGTCCAGCAGGGTTAGAAATACGTGGGCAAAGGCTTCAAATTCACCCGTGACCAGGTTTTTGACTTTTCCACTCAGAGAAAGTTCACGTACCTCGGGGATGAACTCAGGGCTCTTTATGATATAAGATTCATCCGGTTGGTTTTTTAACTGAGGCATAAGGGAAGCAGCAGGTGCAACTTTTACTGTAAATTCTGACAGTGAATCTACATTTTGGTTTTTGAGTGTCAGGATCACATTCTCTCGTTTCTTATATTTCCTTTTATCGCTATGGATCGTAAGACCATCAATTCCTTCTGTATCTTCCTGCCGGTAGAGGTTATATTCTTTTCCAGCAGTTGTGTCGACAGAAAGGTGATCGGAACCTGAAGGATTGACAATCCTGACCGAAACATAGCTCATGTCGTTTGCCCGGTAATTTCGGAGCCACCGGGAATAAAATCTCAGATACCAGGTTCCGGAAGGAATATCTGAAGGTATTTGAATAGCAGATTTAACCTGCCGGTTAAGGATAGGAAATTTGGCCGATTTCATGATCTGACCGTCCGGGCTTATTAAATCTGCATATAGAACTTTACTCAATCCCTCCCCGCTTATATCCGAAAGTCCGGTTTCGTATACTGCAAAATAAATTTTCTCACCTGCAGCATAAAGTGACCGGTCGGTAATCACCGTAAATTTTTCTTTCAGATCAATGGTATGCAATCTTTGGGATTTTGCACTAAGAAAAAACAGAGACAACATCAGACAAAAAGAAAAAAAGCGATATGTGACAATCCGGTCTTTCATTGTTCCCAAAATTCAGGTTTTTCTATGGTGCTTCCGTCAAATACGGTACAATCAAAACAATCTCTTGAAATATAATGCAAAGTCCAGGCACCTTCCGGCGTATAGGCATAAGTAAAATACCGCACCCCCTGCCCCATCCTGTAAAGCCTTTGTAAACCAAAACTGGGTATTATAGCCGGTTCACAATAGGGTTCAATATCAAAATCCTCCATAGTACCCTTATGTATAAATATCCGGGTGGTTGTGACTGATGAGGCTCCAAAATAACCGAGAACTTTTTCCTCCGGATTGTCAGTGTTATAAATATTCCCGGAAACAACCGGAGGCTGGATTTCAAAAAGTCCACCCGATTCCTCCAGGATAGATCTTTGATTATCCCAGTAATTATGGGCAGCTGCCGACAATGACATTAAACGTACCTCCGGAGAATATCCATGTAGCAGTCTCTGGGTTTGATTGGAAACAAAGTGAAGCGGAAAATCGGGAAGCTTTTTTTCTGCCAGATTTTTTGTTCCGGCAAGAAAAATTCCGGATGCTTTTTTTGTAATATAACATTCAGGCCGGACAGAATCAGGAGGAATCTCGCTTATCACACCGTTATGGAACCAATAAACATCCTGGGTATATGTATGGAATTTATAGGTTTCTATTATATCGACCTTGAAATATTCCGTGTAATCCGCACCTGCATCAATATCGATATAAAAACGTAAGCCCCGGGTTTTTACCCCTATCTCCCTGGTATCCATCAATTCCTGTTCATATCTAAGTTCCCCGACAGGAGGAACAGGAAGAATACGTTCATATTCCGATTCATACCGCATTCCCTCCGGAGTAACAAATATCAGTTTATAGGAATTATCTGTTCTCACTTCACCTTCTTCAAAAATCCGAACATATTTTCCAGCTACAGTTTCATCGTACTTAAACACATTGCCCTCATTATCATGAACCTCCACAAGGCAGTTGGTCAAAGGATTTTTTATTCTCATACTTAATGGGGTGGACAGTGAAAGGTTAATCACCTGTTTTCCCGGTAAATCTGTAACCCATCCTGAAACTGCAACATTACCCTCATGGTCATAAATATTTCCAAGGTCAAACTCTTCAACGCAACTGCTGAAAATGTATAACCCTAATAAAATGCCTGTGTATATCTTACTTCGATGCATAATTACCTAATTTTACACTCCATGTTACGGTAAAGACCGGAACACCGATTATGGATAACTGGTAAGCTTTGATTTCCTCCTCTTCCGATCGGAAATAAATACTCTGTGGATTGTTTCTTCCCGTTAGATTATAAATGTTGAATATCCATGTACTATGGAAAGGTTTATCCTTTTTCAGGTTGCCCTCTACAGTCAATGACAGGTCGGTTCTGAAATAATGGGGAATTCTTGCACCATTCCGGCTGGAAAAAGAAACATAAGGCTGGTCTTCAATAAAATAAAGGGATTCAGGAGCAGTATAAGGCCTTCCCGTGCTGTAAACCATGGTTGAGGAAAAAACGAATATACGGTTAATCCGGTAGGTTCCAACAAAGTTCAGTACATGCGGCTTGTCATAATTGGAAGGATAGGGATTGCCATTATTGATTTTTTCCCAGGAATTTTCGCCGTCAACGGTAACAATTGACCGGGAATAGGTATATGACAACCATCCGTCAAATCGTCCGGATTTTTTTTCGAGCATGAATTCCACCCCCTCTGTGGATTGATACCCCTGTAGTACAGACATTTCCACCGAGGGTGTGTTCACAAAATCTGCCCCATCCTTATATTCAAGGATATTATTGTTTTCTTTCCGGTAAAATTCCACTGATGCATTCACATCATATTCCGGAATATACTTATAAAAGCCGGCGGAATACTGATAGCTGCTCTGAGGTTTCAGATGGTAATCTGCCAGTTTCCACTGGTCGTCAGGAGCCAGGGTAACCGTATTGCTCGCCATATAAAGGAACTGGTTCATTTTTGAAAAAGAGAATTTAAGTGCGGAATTGGGAGCCAGTTTAATATTTAATCCAGTCCTGTATGCCGGACCATTATAACTGATTACCGGTTCTCTCTCATCAAAAGAAAGAACACCATTAAGGTTTTCCTCCCGCTTTTCAGTTCCTTCAGCATAAGTGTTAACCTTCTGTGGTCCGAGATAAGTATATCTGTTAAACCTCAGTCCCGCATATAAAGTCAGCCATTGGGTCACTGTAATTCTATCACTAATATACAATCCGGATAACACTCCCTGTTCTTTTCCAAGGTTAACCGGTTTCCGGTAGGAATCTTCTCCAAAAGGTAGTATTTCCCCTCTGTCGAGGGGATAATAAATCACACTTCCCCCAAAATTTATATCATTATTCAAGCCTTTCAGTAAATTGAAATTGAGTTTAATTTCATTATGGGCAATAGTATAATCGTGCTGATAGGCTAGTGCAGGTAAACTAATGCTTTCTGTATTGAAACCATAGGATGAATGGATGGCCGAAAGCTCGGAACGAAGGGAGGGAGAAAACTGATGTGCCCATTTAAGAGAAGCTCCCCGGTTCTCATAATCATAATTATTGAGTTCATATAAGCCAATTCTGTCCCTGCTGTTATAAATAAAGAGGTTAAGATTATCGTTCTCACCCAGTTTATAAAAACCTGAGGCCGCGAAATCGTAAAAGGAAACACTGCTGTTCCTGATAAGAGGATCATCTACTCTGTTAAGCAACCAGTCGGAATAAGAGGCCCTTCCACTCAAAAGAACAGATCCTTTATCTTTCTGAAATGGTCCTTCAAGGGTAAGATGTGTAGAAACAGGGCTGACACCGGCATGTGCCGTATATTTTTTCAAATTTCCCTTTCTGCTGCTTACATCAAAAACAGAGGATAAGCGCCCACCATAACGGGCCGGGATGTTTCCCTTATAGATAGAAAAGTCCTGTACAATATCAGAGTTAAAGGCCGAGAAAAAACCAAAACAGTGAGCCGTATTAAAAAGCGGGATATCTTCAATATAAAAAACATTCTGATCAGCATTACCGCCTCTGACATTTAATCCCGATGATGCTTCACTTACACTAACGATCCCGGGCAAAAGCTGTGAAACCTTAATAATATCTTTTTCCCCCATGAGTACAGGGATCTGTTTTATCGCACTGACGTTGATCTTTTCCACACCCATTTGGGTCCCCCTCACTTTTCTGAATTCATTGCCTACAATCTGTACCTCTGTAAGGGCAATAACTTCCGGGGTCATTTCTATATTGAAAGTACCGGCATCATAGATTTCTAATGCAGCCTTTTTATTTTTCATTCCGATAAAACTGAAAAGAACGGTATATTTTCCCGGAGTAATGGCCATAGATACATTTCCGTTGGCATTGGTGATGCTTCCCTTGCCGGTTTCCTGAATAATCATTGAAGCACCTGGAACGGGTTCACCTGTTTCTTTACTAACTATGTTGCCTGTTACTGTTACAGGTCGTGAAGGTAAATCGGCACGTTTTCTCCCGATAATAATGGTTTCTGTCATATCGGCTTTCCTTCCCTGTAAATATTTCTCTTCACTTGCTGAAAGATCCTTATCCCTCTTCTTTCTCCAATCCTCTTTTTCAGAAATAAGGAAATCAGGCAGCGCGGTATACAGTCTTTTACCGGAAAGAATATAGAGCCTGTCAGGAGGAATAAGAGAATAGCTTAAGCCATGCGCATAAATATGACTTCCAAGTAAAGTTTTGAGATACAAGCTGTCGGGTCCGGTGTTTATGTAAATATCCTGCACCCATTCCTTTTTGTAAAAACTGTGCACGCCGGTTTGATTTTCCAGTTCTTCCGCAAATTCCTCAAAAGGAGTGTTGTTCCAGCCCCCTCTGATCTTTGGATTCAGATCCTGGCAATATACCTGGTTCAGGCTCAACAGCAAGAAAATAACAGGGAAAAAATACTTCATACAATGCTATTGATATATTTCATTAAACTTTTGATTTCCTGTATACCGGATCGCCGGAAACTAATTTTATGATCTTTCATGTAGGTCCTTATTTCATTCTGAATTTGTGGTGGAAAAAGTTTTCGAAAGGATCTTTTCGATGTAAATTTCAGTAAATTATCATCGAAAAAGAGATAGCGGTTAACAATAATGTTACTAAACCTGTAATTTCTGTCATTTACATTTCTGCTGAGGGTGTAGGTTTTTTTATAGCTGTGCAAAAGCATATACTTTCCACCCGAAACTATTTCATAAATACCCGCTTCCCTGTTAGCGGCAGCTATTTTTCTGAAAATTCTTCCGTCTAACTGAAAACCTTCAAGATGGACATCAGGAATAATAAAAAGCTGGGTGCCTATAAGAGGAGAATTATACTCGGCCACAACCCTTTCATTATAGACATCGAAATTCAGCTTTTGGCCGTTGAATTTTTTACCATCAATTTGTAACCATCCATATCCAAATCGGGGTTCTACAAGCCAGGGATTTCCTATAGCGGCTGAATAAAAATTTACATACTTCACTCCATTAACAAGCTTAGGGTCAACCCCATAAGCCTTATCAAAATCAGCAAGGACCTCTCTGAATCCGGTTCCCTCAGAAGTCTGAGCTTTTATATTACAACCAAAAGACCATATGAGAACCAGTGAAAACCAAATCTTTATCGCCGAATGAAACAAGCCTCGCAAGTTTTTCATGAGAACAGATAACAGTCTATTATGATTAATTCTTTTTTGAAAACAAGCCCGAAAATAGTAAAAATTATATAAGTAACAAGCCCGCCAGGAAACCGACGCTTACTTATCAGTATACTCCGGTCATTTTTCCGGCTACGAGGCTTCAAAAAAAACCCTATTAAGTATGTACCGCCATCACGTACAATATTGTCCGGTTTATTGAAAATAATCCGAATAAGGTTCACAATCTTTGAAGTATTGTTTTGGCGTCATGCCGGATAACTTCTGAAAATCATTTATCATGTGTGCCTGGTCATAATACCCACACTGATACGTCAGATTTGTTAGATTAATGCCTTTGTCTCTGGCTTTTTTATCAATAGCATTTTGAAACCGGACAATTTTTAAAAATTGTTTGGGTGAAGTGCCAATCAACTGCGAGAAAATACGTTCAAACTGTTTCCGGCTAAAACAGGCTTCCCTTGCCAGATCATCAATATTTACAAGGCCCTTTGATTGATTTATTCTGCATATACTATTATTAATCCTTTCAAAATTGTATTTTAATTTCCGTTTTTTCAGAAGCTTAAAAAAATGATTTTCAATAATTGATATTCTCTCTTTAAATGATTTTGCCTCAAATAATTTCGACTCTAATTCACTTACACTATTCTTAAATATAAATTGTAGCGGAACATTTTGATTATACAATTCCTGTAGCGGAATATCCAAAAAAACAGATAATCCATGGGGTAGAAATATTATGGAAAAAAGGGAAATATTTCCGGTAATTCTTATATCGTAGAACTCGTTTAATTGTCCGGTTATCAATGTGTTTTCATCAATTGACTTATTCCTGTCTGTGGGTACCGGTTTGTCTCTCAGGTAAAAAATAAGTTCCAACAATCCACTGGGAACTATTCGCTGCACATGTTCTTCACCCTCAGGAATGCAATTTTCCAAAGTCCAGTAATGTTTTATGAACTTTGATAAATGCAGGGATGGTTTGGAGATCTTATACATCTTTGGTTAATAATCGGACATACAAATTTACAATTTTTAAATCAGGATTATGGCAACCTTGCGGTACCATAATCCCGAAAATCATTTACTCATCCCCGTAAAGACCCAGTTTATTTCCTTCGCAATCCATAAATACCGCAAAATACCCACGGCCTTCAGCTTCAATTTTGGTTTTTGGCTGAACCATTGTTCCTCCATTAACTTTGATTCTTTCAATTGCTCCTTCAAGATCCTTTTCAGCATTAAAGCTTACCAAAGTTCCATCCTGACCTGGTTTAAAGTTCGGCGCAAAAGAAATTGCTCCTTCACCAGTTGGGAAGCAAGCCATCTTTTCCTCACCGCAATCAATTGTCTGCAAATCGATTTGTAAAACGGATTTGTAAAATTTTACGGCTCTTTCAAAATCTGATGTTGGGATTTCTACCCATGAAATTAATTTTGTCATTGTTTTGAACTTTTCGTTATTAAAAAATTTTCATAACAAAAATAATTTCACTCCCAGCTGCAAAATTGGAAAATCGCGACATTATGGACAGACACTTCTAGTGTCCGTCAATAGAGTCGAGAGTCTGTTTCAGAACCGAACCGCCAATGGCGGTGAGCTAAGCAAAGCTAATGTTCGAGATCAAGCCTGCCCAGTTTTTTACGGGGGCGCGCAACCCCATGTCGCTGAAGCTTCTGCGACACGCGGATAGCCACTTAATATTATGGGATCCCTCGCTATTGCTCGGGATCAGTTCGACTAAATGATTTTGAAAATCAAAATCATAGTCTCACTGACATTATGGACAGGACTATTTAGACATTTTTTTTGATTTCACTATTGCTGGATCACCCAAAGTATTCTCACTTGCTGCATCTCCATAAACATAGATAAGGTCCGTTCCCAAGGCACCTATGCATGCAGGATCGATACCATCAGAAAAATCTCCGGATATTGTTTTCCAGTTTGCTCCGTCATATAAATTTAAAAATGGATAGAAAGAGCTTGTTGACTCATTATACTTCATGCTGGCAACAATAAGATTTTCATCAGAATCTATTGTTAAGCTTAAGGGGAATTGAAACCAATCTTCTGTTGAGTTTGAAATAATCTCCTCAGCCGATGATGATGATGTGATTTTATATAAGCCACCACGATAACTTGAATTAGTACTGCCTGCAATAAAATATAATTCAGTACTCCCCTTAGCTATATCAATATTAGCAATATTGTCTTTTGTCCATGACAGATCTGTTGACCAGGACGTACCATTTAAATGGTGAATATACAAAACATTGTCTATCAGGTAATGTAAATATAATTGACTTCCTATTACTTCCAGGTTCACATCGGATATATTCCCTGAAGCGATAATTCCATTACCATCGCCTCCGACTGTATCCCAGGTGCTGCCATTGTATTTCAAAACTTGTAAATCATAATCAGGGTGTTGTTTTATTGCCATGTACAGATCATCATCATAAACTTCTATTGCTAAGGCTGATGGCGCATCTGCCTGTCCTAAATTATCAGGAGCCAGATTATTACCCCATGAAGAACCGTTCCATTCGTAGACGCATAAAGAATCCTGGATGCCGGCCAAATAATGGCTATAAGTTGATATTGCATAATTTATATCGTCAAATTCATTTGGTGGATCGATGGTCCATTCGTTCTGCCAGTTTGTTCCGTTAAAACTATATAATTGATGTACCCCATATCCGGTAGCGCCTGCCTCATTTATTAGTCCGAGGTATAGTATTCCGTTTACATTCTTCTCTGATAATTGTGTTATTCCACCTTGAGTTGAAACGGCAAACTGACCCAAATCCGTTGAAATATAACTAACTGTAGGATTATCTCCGGCTGATGTAGCTCCTACAATACTACCTTCAACAGGAGTAGTAGACTCAGAGTGATATCCTCCTGATGGAAGGTTTAGTTCAAAAGAATAATATACATCAATCCGGTAAAAAACATCTTTCCCTAACAATGAAGCAGGTAATTCATCGGTAAATGACCTGTCTTCTCCAACCTGTCCTACCTTCTGATAGGTTCCCAGGGAATCCTCACTACGATGAATGTCAAAAAATATTTCTGATTGATTAATGAAGGTGCCATTGTTTTCTTCGTTCCATCTGAGGGTATTGACTGTTGTGTTATCCCATTGAACGGTTGAACTTATTTCTATTTCTGTTACCGGAATTATATTATAAGCATAGCCTTCCTCGATCTCAGAATACTCAGCATCCTCCGGCCAATCATTTTTTATACGGTATTCGAATACCTTACCGGGGGGCATGCCTGTGTTTGGGTATCCGTAATTATCATCAAAAGATGTTAACTCCGTTCCTGTAATAACCTGCCACTCTCCCCCTTCTTTTTCTCTTCTTTCTAAAATAACAGAATTTACATCCGGGGCTTTCTCAAAATCAATATGAATACAACCTACTGCAGATCCGTCTGTAGCATTTAATTGTTTTGGCTTTGGATTACCTTCTTCTTCTTTGTCGCAAGAAATCAGAACAAATAAAATCGAAATTGTTGTAATAATAATTTTCTTCATGATATGATACTTTTGGGTAGGAAGTTTATTTTTTATTTTTTTGTCAATTATCCGGTTTAGCATAGTTCCACATCTCACTATCAGTGGTATTTTCGGGTTTTAGATTTCTAAGTTACTTGAAACCTGTTAAATATCCTCCATTTTCTTGGATGATTCGATACGATATTAATTAATTGCTAAAGTAGTTTATGACTTCATACGAATTTTTCTATTTCTTGGTTTGCCAAATTGAAAGTTGATTTTTAAGTGAATTGATTTATTTTTTCAATAAAATCCGATTTTGAATCCGTATATGCTTCTCTGTCATTCCTAAACCTATCTGCAAGTTCCAACTTTAAGGCTTCACATTCTTTTGCAATCTCTTTGTGATTAATCAAGTAGTCCTTAAATCGAATTTCTTTCCAATCACCTTTGTATCTGATGTGTACATGGTAGGCTTGTCCTTTAAATCCTTATTTAGTGTTTGTCCATAATGTCTGATATTACCCGCATTGGTTGGCAGAAAAGTCCTGTGCCGGCATTCTTCAGAATTGATCCGGTATCAAAATTATAGCTCATTGATAATATATCTTCAATAAGATAAATGAAAATTAACTGATAAAAACAAAAAAAAATTATAATATTGTATGAACGGAACTTAAAAATAAGAGTCATGACATTAGACAGACGGAACTTTATTAAAAGAACAGCAGCAGGTACAACAGGTGCTATCCTTACCGGCAGTCTTTTCCCAAAAATATCTTCAGCAGCAAATAACAACGGAAATCTGCTTTTTGGATTTTCTACGGCCGATTCGGTATTAAATGAAGCCAGAAAAAATATTCCGAAAGTCAGACAACGTAATGCTGAGGTACGATTTCTTGATAAGGGTGGTCAGGCATTGGAAAATGTCCAGGTATCTGTTGAACAAATAGACCACCAGTTTTTATTTGGAGACAATAATTGGCAAATGGCTGCCATGGTGCGTAATGGAATGGAAAATTCGGACAGGTTGAAATATTACCGGAAACGATTTTCTGAAATTTTAAACTCACTAAATACCACTGTTTACTGGACGGAAAGACCCCGAAATGATGCAGTGAAGACACAGGATTTTCAGGGTGAAGTTGTATGGGACAATTTTGATGAATCCGTAAACTGGGCAAATTCTCATGGATTAACGGCAAAGGGTCACCCTATGTACTGGACGGTACCTAAAGCGATTCCCGAATGGTTGGCCAGGTATCCATATGAAACGCATATGAAATTTGTTGAGGTCAGGATCCGGAATCTTGCTGCAAGATTTAAAAACAGGGTTAAATTATGGGATGCAGTAAATGAAATGCTTTGGGAGCCGCATCCTAAAAACCTGGCAAAGCGTTTCTGGCCATACTGGGAAACCCAGGAAAACATGGTCGATTATATCGGCAAAGTCATCTCCTGGGCTCGTGAAGAAGATCCAGGTGCCCTTTATACAACTAATGATTATGGGTTATCGAGTACAAAATTTGGTGAGAAAATAAGCCAAAATGGAAAAAAAGTAAATTCAGGTATTCAGCGCAAGCGTTATATTGAATTGATCCACCGGTTGGGCGATGCGGGGGTTTCCCCAAATTTAATGGGAATACAATGTCATACCGGTTGGCTGTCTCCTTCCGGACAAATGGCATTTTACGATGAAATGTCCAAAGCGGAAATTCCAATTAGCGTTACCGAATTTTGGGCGAATATCAAAGAACTAAAAAACCAACCCCAAAAAGCCGTGGAATCGGAGGAATGGAGAAGTTTTGGTGGGAATAAAAAATATGAAGGCCTGAGTGAATCGGAGCTGGAAGAAATACGAGATAAATATATCCTGGATTACCTGACAATCGCTTTCGCTCATCCCAATATCCATTCTTTCTATTTCTGGGGACTCATGGGTACAGCTGTTAAATTCAACAATCCCCATAACTCTTCTCATGAAATGCAGCCTATTTTTTTCAAATTGAAAGATTTGATCCATAATCAGTGGAAAACCAAGACGAGTTTGATAACGGATACTAATGGGAGAATTACTTTTCGCGGATTTTGTGGCGAATATGCTTTAAAGATAAAACCCGAAAATGGACCTGCTACAGGCTACCGGTTTTCTATCGATAAAAATATAGAAACTAACAGGGCTACAATAAAAACTATTTTAAGTTGAAGTAAATATTAATATTGTCTGTCAATTGATTAGGGTGTTTGAAATCCAAAAGGTCAACCCACAAAATTCATAATCAGAACAATAACGAATATTACAAGAAAAATGTAGAAAAGAATTTTTGCAATCGCAGCAAAACCTTTGGCTATTCCGGTAAATCCAAGCAGGGCGAATACCAGTGCCGCGATTAATGCGGCTATAATCCATCCAATCATGATAAACAAGTTTAATGAATAATTGATTTAAAATTTTATCCAATAATTTCAATATTCATTCCTTTAAACCAAAAAGTTGTTATTATCTTTATTTCTTGCTTCGAAATATTTATTTGCAGGGAGAATTACCTATCCTGTTTAAAAAATGAAAAGTCGTATACTTTGACTATGCGGAGTGAGTCCAGCCCTTTAGGGGAGCCAGAGAGGCGCCCAAAGAGAATTAACAATTTTTAATTTACATAACAAAATACCTGTCCATAAGTCCATAATACCTGAAATCTCCGTTGTTGGAAAAAAAGAAAAATCCGCATCTGTAATAGCAGCAGTAAATGTGGAAGCAGAGAAACATATACCCATAATATGCGAATATTTTCCACAAAAAATGATCTAAAGAATGGCAGGAGGACACAGCATTGGCGGCAAAGCAACTTTCAAGAACAAAAAACTAACTAAAAAACCTTCATACACCTCATAGTAATGCTTCAGAAGCCAGACAGACGAAAGAGAGTACAATTCTTATTGATCAAACAAAATAGCATGGCTTTTGGGTTTCATTTTATAGCCATAACGTTTGGTATATACCCATGTAAACTCGGCTCCGAAAAACAAAATTAAACAGCTATAAGTAACCCACAACAGTACGATAATAACCGATCCGGCGGCTCCGTATACATTGCCCGGGCTTGAATATGCAAAATATAAACTGAGTATTTCCTTGCCTAAGGCAAATAGTACAGCCGTGATCAAGGCTCCAACCCATACACTTCTCCAGCCTATATGGGCATCAGGCAAATACTTAAATATCATGGCAAAAAGAATGAATACTACTCCCAATGGAATAAATATTTCGCCAATTAGGAGAAAATGATAAGCCACATCAGGAAGCCAGTTTGCCAGATAACCCTCCAATGAGGTAAGCAGGGCGGACACAACAAAACTAACCAATAGTAAAAAGCCGATGATCAATACAAATCCAAAGCTCTTGGTGCGATCAATAAGATACCTTAGAAACCCACTTTTGGGATCAGATTTTAGATTCCATATGCTGTTAATTGAAATCTGCAGGTGATAAAAAACACCTGTTGCCCCAAATACAAGACCCCCAATACCAATAATGGCGGAAAGCCATGTTGTTTCGGTTTCACTGGCTCTTCTAAAAATAGACTCGACTGTTTCTGCGGTTGAAGCTCCCAGGGCGGATTCAATTTGCCCGTAAATCTCTCCTTCGACAATTTCGCCTTTCCAAAAAAAATTGAGAATGCTGAATGTGATCACAAGCAAACCTGGCAAAGACAATAAAGCATAATACGCAACCACTGCACTCAAACGCCAGGGATCATCTTTCGTCCAGTTAATTGTTGTTTCCTTTATCAGAGATGGTAAATGTCCAATCCTGAAACGAGACTCTTTTGTATTTTCTGCAGTAGTCATAAATATATCGTATATAAAAACCTACTTCTAAAATTGTTCCAAATGCTTTTGTAAATTTTTGTCTGAATGATTTTTTTTGGCTTAGTCGTGGCTTAAATACTATGTTGCTGGTGCAAAACAGCTGCAAATACCAGAATTATAGTAAACTCATAAAAGGGATTATCAGAAATGTCAAAAAGCCAGTTCATGTCGATAGTACAATTAACAGGTTTTTTTGTCCGATATACCAGTTTATTGATCGTAAAATTTCTAAACTGGTTTTGCTGAGAAAGTTAGCAAACCAGTTTTTTTTATGTCTCTTTAGCTTTTTCCAGGAAAGGTATTCATGGCCGCAATGCTTCGGCCGCTCGCCATAGTTCCATCTAATCTAAATACCATAGAAAGCTTTTTGGTTAGATTGGCTTTTAATTCCCTTAACATTTTTCATAAAATAACCAGGCTTTTTTAACAATTACATAATGTAGGCTCCATCTAAAGGTAATATACATAGGATACCTTTATTTAAATTATAAATACTAATATAAAAATAATGACAAGATTAAAATTTTACTCATCATTTCTTTTTGTCGCCTTAACCATAATAGGTGTTCAGGCACAACAAACCGGAATTATCAAAGGAAGAGTTTTAGACTCCGACAATCTATCAATGCCAGGTGCTAATGTAGTTATTGAATCCCTTAACAAAGGAACGATTACCGATAATTACGGGTATTTTACCCTCACCGGAATTCCTGAAGGAACTTATGAACTGACAGTTTCCTACATCGGCTTTAATCCCGATCAAAAACAGGTAAGTGTTGAACCCGGAAAAACATCCCTTACTAATTTCAGTCTGAATGCCGGTATCGAATTATCTGAAGTAATTGTCAGCGGTCAATTACAGGGTCAGTCGAAAGCCTTGAACACCCAGATGAACAAAGGCAACATTACCAATATTATTTCATCCGACCAGGTAGGACGTTTTCCTGATGCCAATATTGGCGATGCCTTAAAGAGAATTCCCGGTATTAATGTCCAGTATGATCAGGGTGAAGCTCGTTTTGGGAGCATCAGGGGGACCTCACCTATGTATAATTCAGTAACAATAAACGGTGAACGCATTCCCGGAGCTGAAGCAGAAGAACGTGAAATTCAGCTTGATCTGGTGCCTGCTGACATGGTACAGGCCATCGAAGTTAATAAGGCCATTACTCCCGACATGGAAGCCGATGCCATTGGAGGCTCGGTAAACCTCGTTACCCGGTCTGCTCCTTATGACCGCCGTATGAGTCTCACTCTAGGTTCGGGCTATAATATTCTTGCCAGCAAACCTATGTACACCGGGGCCTTTGTATTGGGTAACCGGTTTTTTAATGATAAACTGGGAGTTATTGCCAGCGCTTCTTACCATAATCATGATTTTGGTAGCGATAATACTGAAGCCGAATGGGATTACCTGGATGAAGATAATAAGAACGGTACGGCCTATGCAAACGAAATCCAGATACGCCAGTATGTTGTACAACGAATCAGGCAAAGTCTCTCACTCAGCCTTGATTATAAATTTAATCCCAACCATACTCTTATTTTTAATGGAATATATAATCACCGGAATGATTGGGAAAATCGCTATGCAACCATCTATAAAGATATTGAATACGATGAAGACAGCGATTCATGGGCAGGCGTAATTGAAAGAGAACTGAAAGGTGGTGGAAATAATGATAACGTAAATAATGCCCGTCTCGAAAATCAGCGTATGATGAATTTCGCACTAAGCGGTGATCATCAGTTCGGGAAAATTAAAGCCGACTGGTCAGCTTCATACAGCAAAGCTTCTGAAGAAAGACCAAACGAACGGG
>CAYRTD010000029.1:0-30484 GCA_964426915.1 uncultured Bacteroidaceae bacterium
CCATAAACGATTCAACGATTAAACCTATAAACTTTTCGGTGATCGGTGATCGGTGTGTTGATAAACGTCAACAAACCCCGATAGGCATACGCGTCAACTTAAGGATATAATATTTGGTTGTTGTAAGAAAGTCAGTCGTTTATTTTATCTTAGGTGCAGTATCTGGCTAATTGCTTTTTTGTACTGATTAGATTTTGAGTGTTATTGATGCGATGTTTCGGATAGGCATTTTCGGACTTGAATGAGAGAGAGGTTTCCCCGAGCACAGAGTGAGAGTGAGTGTGAGAGCGAGGGGTGGGCTATCTCTCCTTCCAATCAAAACAGATGAAGGGTCTTAAGTTGACGCGCATGCCCGACACCGCGTGCCGCAGAAGCTTTCCGCGAGCGCTGAAGCTACTCTGCGCTGTGCCTTCAGGCAAGCTTTCGGCGGCCGAAGGGAGGCGCAGGGGTTGAACTGGAATTGCCATGGGTGATACGTGTCCGCCTCTGGAGGAACCCGTGGAATCATTGTGGCGTTCCCCATAAACGATTCAACCTTGTCTGAACCATGATTTACATGATTTTTTAGGGATTAGGGATTGGGGAAAAGGGATAAACCCATCAACCCATCAACCCATAAACCCATCAACCCATAAACCCATAAACCCATAAACCCATAAACCCATAAACCTATCAACCCATAAACCCATAAACCTATAAACCCATAAACCTTCTTATTAAACTTTTACCCAAGTATAGTGTTAGTTTAAAAATACAAAAACAAAGTATTATGGCATTTACATTACAATTAGGAGAAAAAGCACCGGCCTTTGAGTTACCGGCAACTGATGGAAATACATACAAACTTGAAGATTTTAAAGAAAGATATTTAGTTATCTTTTTTACCTGTAATCATTGTCCCTATGTGATTGGTTCGGATGAGGTTACCCGGAAAACAGCAGAAAAATACGCCGGCAAGGGGGTCAGATTCGTTGCCATTAATTCCAACTCCAAACATACTTACCCGGAGGATGACTTTGACCATATGGTGGAGAGAATGAGAGTACATAAGTTCCCCTGGAAATATCTTTACGATGAATCACAGGAAATCGCCAAGGCATACGGAGCCCTGCGAACACCTCATTTTTTTGTCTTCAACGAAGATCGTGCACTGGTTTACACAGGGCGCGGAGTGGATAATCCGAAAGATGAGTCGAGAATACAGGTAAACGATCTGGACAGAACACTGGAAGAACTGACTTCTGGGAAGGAAATATCCGTTAATGTTACCAATCCTATTGGATGTAACGTGAAATGGGAGGGCAAGGATAAGCATTGGATGCCAGAAGATGCCTGTGACCTTATTTAGTGTCTGTCCATAATGTCAGTGAGACTATGATTTTGATTTTCAAAATCATTTAGTCGAACTGATCCCGAGCAATAGCGAGGGATCTCATAAATTTATACGGTACGGAGGGTGTCTAAAAAAGTAATAATCTTTTTAAACACCCTCAAGCTCATTATCACTCAGTGAGACTATGATTTTGGTTTTCAAAATCATTTAGTCGAACTGATCCCGAGCTAAGCCGAGGGATCTCATATATTTAAGCGGTATTTCCCGGAGTACCGTGGACAGGCGTGACCGCGTTCGCATGAAGCTTTCCGGGAGCGCTGAAGCTACTCTGCGCTGTGCCTTCAGGCAAGCTTTCGGCGGCCGAAGGGAGGCGCTAGGCGCCAACGCTAAAGCTTCAGCGACAGCGTGCGGAGGCGCAAAATTTTAAATCCTCGAATACATTAGTATACTGCGGTTTAAAATTTTTTTAACAAAATATCAGTATTCAATTATATTCCGGAGGTCAGGAATGTCGGGGTTGAAATTCTTCTTGATAAGAAAAAGGGAAAGGTCAAAGACAGAACAGGGAACTTTTTCGATAATTACGGAATCGCTACTGCATACCCTGTCATTTTCCTGCGCGTATTTTACAATCCGGTAATCCGGAGAATTGCAGGTTTCCGCTTTCCCGTTTAGATTGTTCTGTGCAAAAAATGTATTAATCTTTCCGGCAAGTTCACCGCTGTTGGAAACCGGCTGGTCTAAAAAAAGAATGTATCTATTTCTGCAATTATGAATGAAAAAATCGAACAATATATTAACTATTTGTTCAAGTAGTTTTTTCCTGTTAAAACGTCCACGCAACTCCCCGGCATCACGCAAAAATCCATCATCGGAAATAAAAACAGGCCGGCCGTTCAGGTAATTACCAATAGTGAACAACACATTATGGCAGTCTATGTAAACACGGTTATTAGCGGGCAGAGGAGCCTTTTTAAGACTTCTTATGCTGGCGGAGCGCTCATCGGAAACACCCCGATACAGGATACTTCTTGATTCCCTGCTTAACATATACCTGTCGCCAACGAGCTTGATACTGGCTTTTTGTGAATAGTTCCTGTTAAGCAGGTAACGGTAATCCCTGATGGCTTTTCCCAGAACTTCTTCAGGCATATAAGAGAGGTTTTATGCAGGAGAAAAAATGTTGAACATGCGAAAAAATCAGCTTTTGTGGCCTCTGAAATACTTCATGAACTGCACACGCTGGAATGCGGCAGGGTTATCTGTTTCATGCTGACTCATCCTGGCTTTAAAATCTTCAATAGAATGAAAGTCCTTCTCATCCATCCATTTTTCAAGTTCCTGCAACATATCACGGGCGTAATCTATGCCATTACGGTAAAACGCACTCGCCACCTGCACAGCACTTGCGCCGGCAAGTATCATTTTTGCAATGTCTCTCCCTGTTTGTATCCCTGTGGAAGCAGCGATGTCACAGGAAACATATTTCTGCATGATGGCAGTCCACCGTAAGGGAGTTGAAATTTCAGCAGGGCTACTCAGGACACTTGCTGATGTAATTTCCATTGTGTCGGTATCAATATCCGGACTGTAAAAGCGGTTGAAAAGTACCAGACCTTTAATTTTGGTTTCGGAAAGCTTTTTTATCATTATGGCGAGATCGGAAAAATAAAAACTTATTTTTAGAGAAACAGGAATCTTTACCTGACTGGTCACCTCTTCAATAATATCAAAATACAACTTTTCATTTTCTGCTTTTGAACGCTTCAGGTCCGATGGCATAATAAATATATTCAACTCGAGAGCATCTGCTCCTGCATTTTCCAGTTCTTTTGGAAAATATGTCCACTGGTCGGCTGTAACACAATTTATACTGGGAATTACAGGGATATCCAGCTTTGTCTTCGCATTGCGGACCATCTCAAGATATTTATGTGTACTTTCATGGTCAGCATCATCGTGATAATCATAAAACTCAACCGTTTCCGGATAAATAAAACTTGAAGAACTCATCTTTGCAAGCTTCGCCTGTTTTTCTAAAATAATCTCTTCTTCAAAAAGAGATTTTAAAACAACAGCACCTGCTCCGAACTCCTGAAATTTTTCAAGATTGGGAATATTATCCGTTAAGCCGGAGGAAGCAGCAATAAGAGGAGTCTTCAATTTTAATCCCATGTAAGTGGTAGATAGGTCGGCCATAGCATCATTTTTTTTAGTTGAACAAAGTTAAAGCAAAATAGACAGATATTCAGAATGAAAAGATGATTTATCAGATTCTTTAAAACATACCTTGTAATTTATTTAGAAAGTTTAATATAATTCCCGTGAATAGTTATTGTCATAGATTCAAAGGCAACGAAGTCAATAAAATCCATGAGATCTCTCGACTATCTCCCGAAAGCTTTCGGGACGGGATCAGTTCGACTAAATGATTTTGAAAACCAAAATCATAGTCTCACTGATTTAACACTGAATGAGTAAAGAGAGTATCTAAAATGTATTTAACTTTTAAAAAGAACTAAAAACCTGAAAGCATTCCTCCTTCTTGCCCCACCCAAACCCTCCCCCAGGTGGGAGGTTTGAGTGGGGCAAACGGAGGGATGCTTTCAATTTGTAAGTAACCCAAAACTAATAAACATTTATCGGACATTATGGACAGACACGAAATAATTCTTTATAACTTTATTATGAAGCTATAGAATCATTTATTTCAATTTCTTACCTTTACATTGATAATCATAAAACTACACATGATGAAAAGAACATTAATAATTTCCGGATTGGCACTCTTAATGGTTTTAAGTTCCTGTAAGGACGGAACCGGAATTTTTAACCGCTCCGGGGAAAAAGCAAAAACCATTGAAAGACTTGAAAAAGAAAACCAGGCCCTCAGAAGGGAACTTGAACAAATAGACGAGACACACGAGGAGGATATTACCAATATAAGAAGTGATTATGAGCAAAAGCTGGCTGAACTCCAGAAAAAGATCGAAGCCGGAACCATAGCGGAATACGATGCTTATTATGTGATAGTCGGAAGTTTTAAGAATATGAAATATGCAGAAGATTACGCAAAAAAAATACGGGAAATGGGTTATGAAGGAAAAATCATTCCGGGCCCGTATAATTTTAATCTTGTAACTTCAGGAACATACCAAAAATTAAACACTTCCGTAATGAATATGAAAGAGGCCAGAGAAAAAATTGCCTCTGAGGCCTGGGTATATTACAGGGAGTAAGGGATTATCAACCTCTTTACCATAGGCTTGCCGCCTTGTTTTGTAGCTTTGTACTTTTTAGGACCCGCCTGTCATAATAAACAGTGGCTGAAATTCAAAGCTCTTATAGTGAGGCCGGTAACGATCAACGTTATAGTGTTTTTTCACCTCCACAAGCTTTTTATTAGAGGTTACTACATCCAGCGGTGCATTATCATAGCGACCGTTCCTCAATACAATAAGTCGCCCGTGAATGCCCTTTAAAACCAGATCAAGCGCAAGGTTACCATAGGCCATAGGCACAATGGAATCGATCGCGTCAGGATCTCCTCCTCTCACAAGGTAACCCAGTTGCTGATTAATAACATTGATGGCTTTGGATTTATTATATTCGGGAGAGATCTCCTTGATCTTTTTTGAAACAAGATCTCCGATTCCACCAAGTTTCGCATGTCCAAACATATCTCTTTCTTCCGATCTGTAAACCATAACATCCATATCTTCAAATCTGGCACCCTCTGATACAAGAACAACAGAATACTTACTGGGATTTCTTTCCCTGTCCTGAACAAGGAGCTTGGTAAGTTTATGGATATTAAAATCGTGTTCGGGGATAACACATCGGTTTGCTGCTCCGGCCATCGTAGGAAGCATGGCTGTAAACCCAGCATAACGACCAAACACCTCAAGTACAAGTATGCGTTCATGCGATCCCGCTGAAGTTCTGAGAGTGTTGGTCATATTGATTGTCCTGGTCACACAGGTACTGAATCCAATACAATAATCCGTTCCGGGAACATCGTTATCCATAGTTTTGGGAATGGCGATAACCTTGACCCCCTCCTGATAAAGTCTTACTGCATAGGATAGAGTATCATCTCCGCCTATAGGGATAAGATAATCTATCCCAAGAAAATCAAGGTTTTTCAATACCTCTTCTGTAAGGTCGTTGGTTTCTTTGTTATACTTATCCTGTATATGTTCCGGAACAAATTCTTTGGGCACATGACTCGGGCGTGTACGAGAGGTATGCAAAAAAGTTCCACCGGTTCTCCCGGCCTTATTTACGATCTCTTCTGTAAGAACTACAATGCGATCACTGTTATCGGCCTTCTTGTCTCTCTCAAGTTCCAAAATTCCCGCCCATCCTTTCCTTAAGCCAAGAACCTGATATCCCTCTCTCAGAGCGCGAATGGTAATTGCCCTTATTGCAGGATTCAAACCCGGAACATCACCGCCACCTGTTAGAATCCCGATCGCACCTTTTTTTGCTTTTGCCATAGTCATTTTTTTTAGTATTTATCCCACGAAAATAATTCGTATAAAAATAAAGGAAATACTTAAAAATCACAACGGATTGTAAAATAAGCCAATATAATTTGTGAACACAAAAAATGCTGGAAAGAAAAAGAGTACAAGTTCGAAAATAAATAAACTTGTAGACTTTAGATTAGCATTCAGAATTACGAGTGAATAGGAAGTCTCGAGAAAATTTTATTTAGATGGATGAATCAAAAGCCCTCCCACAAATATAGGGGACCCCGAATGGGGTCAAACTGGGATAGCCATGGGTGATAACCCATGGTAATCCAAAACCCATGGCACCTCCAAAACCGAAGGTTTGGGTGGGGCAGAAAAAAGGAATGCTTTCAAATTGTAAGTTCTTTTAAAAAGATTATTACATTTTCGATGCCCTCTTTTAATGGGTTGCAAAAATAAATTAATTTGTGGACAAACTATCACTCTCGTCCCATTCGAGGATTTTGAAAAAATCCAAATCCTCAGGGTTTTTCACATATTTCTTGGCACCCCTGTAATCGGCTTTGGTAACGAAATGCAAATTATTTCTGTAAATCAGTTGAACTTTCTCCGTATCGACATTTACGAGCCTGGGCCGAACCTTTCCATTCTCATCCTCAACATCCTTCAACATAAGTGGCGAAACTTCTCCTGTTCTGTCAACGGTAACCATACATCCGGTCAGTCCTGATTTAAATATCTTATAAACACCAAGGCCTAACCTCGTAGCATAATTCAGATCATAAGCAATCGGACGGCAACATCTAAGTTCATATCCCATTTCATTGGGGCGACTCTTAACGATGATGCGGTGCTCTTTCAGCGCCTGCTGGGTAAGCATATTGAAAATGTGTGATTTACTCACATTTCCCAGTTCAGGATGTCCATGATCGTCGTAGGTGAAATTGATTCCTGTGGCAATAATCTCTTCATCGTTCATAAAATGAAATACCCCTTCAGAAATGATTGCAACACCATAATCTATCCCCAATAATCTTCTTTTTACCATAGAAGAAATAACCAGACGCGTGATCTTATCAAAGGTTATTTTTGTCTTATTGAACATTTCCGGAATGATGATCATCGGATAATGACAGGCAGTCCCTATGCCAAAAGCCAGGTGACCGGCCTCACGACCCATTGCAGATACCACAAACCAGTTTCCGCTGGTACGGGCATCTTCATATATAGTAGTGGCCAGCCTTACACCTTCTTCCTTTGCCGAATGATACCCGAAGGTGGGGGTTCCCTCAGGAAGAGGCAGATCATTATCAATAGTTTTTGGAACATGAATGCTCTTAACATCCATCTTCTGCTTCGATAAATATTTGGTCAGTCTGTTTGCGGTTGAAGCAGTATCATCTCCTCCAATGGTAACCAGAAGTTTAACATTGCTCTTTTTGAAAAAATCAACTTTAAACTCCTCATCTTTGGGCTTATATCGGCTCATTTTCAGGGCAGAACCGCCACGGCTGTAAATCTGATCGGCAAATTCAAAATCCAGATAATCATAAGCAGGTTCATCCGCAAATAAGGATTTATAACCTCCGTTAATCCCCAGAACAGTATAACCATTCTGTAAAAATATCTTTGTTACTGCACTTATCACCGTATTAATCCCCGGTGCAGGTCCGCCAGCACATAATATTGCTACTGCATCTTTCATTTTAACTTTATCCATTTGTGGTTTGACAATAATTTTAATATTAGTATTGTTTCCTGTTGTATTCCGGAATTATTCATATTTGAGGTCACTCCGAAAAAGTATTATCAACCCTAAATCCCCTAAATGGGACTTTGCTAAATCGCTTATTTTTAGCTACTCCCACTTTAGGGGGTTGGGGGGTTTTAGACGAGATTGTCATGTTATACACTTTTCGGAGTGGCCTCATATTTATATAATAAAGACATAAAATTAAATAGTGTCTGTCCATAATGTCCAAAATACTCATTCATTGTTAAATCAGTGAGACTATGATTTTGGCCTTCAAAATCATTTAGCCGAACTGATCCCGTCCCGAAAGCTTTCGGGAGATAGTCGAGGGATCTCATCAGCGGTATTTCCCGGAGTACCGTGGACAGGCGTGACCGCGTTCGCATAAAGCTTTCCGGGAGCGCTGAAGCTACCCTACGCTCGCGGAAAGCTTCAGCGATAGCGTGCGGAGGCACAAAATTTTAAATTTTCATTTACCTATATCGGGCATTTGCAGATAAATTCGTGTTTTAAAACACGTTTTATTTAAGCTTACAAATATGGAAATATCTTTTGAATAAACCGGTTAGAAAAATTCTAAATAACCAATATTTTTCTTTATTTTTGCAACTCAGTTGCAATTTTAAGTCATGAATTTTAAAAAACTGTTAAAGGAATATCATTTCAGCTTAACTGATAGCAGAATTCAGCTATTGCAGGTGCTATCAAAAGCCAACTGCCCCCTTTCGGAAAAGGAAATTGAAGAAATGATACACGGGGAAATTAACCGTACAACGATCTACAGAAATCTTAACTCTCTTTCAGCGAAGGGTATAATTCAGAGAATTATCTCCGGCGATTCTCTTAAGTACAAGCTTAATTCCTCTGTTTTACATAAAAAAGACAGCCCGGAACATATACATTTCCAGTGCACAAAATGTAACAGGGTAATTTGTATGGAGGAACTGAAGGTAAAAGACTATGATCTTCCCGGGGGCTTTAACAAGATTGAAAATCAGTTTTTAATTGTTGGTATATGCAAAGATTGTAATGAATAAAAACAAATTGAAAAATATCATTTTCGAAAATCCTCTATCTCAGGCTATTCGTTGGCTGTTCAGGATGTTTTTTATTCTGCTGGTAAAAATATATCAATATCTGATCTCTCCTTTGCTTCCCCGGACCTGCCGGTACCACCCTACATGCTCTCAGTATGCCATTGAAGCATTCCATACTCATGGGGTAATTAAAGCTTTGATTTTCACTACAAGAAGAATACTGAGCTGTAACCCATGGGGAGGGGAAGGGGAAGATCCTGTGCCACCTAAAGGAAGTCCGGTTATCAGATTCAAAGAGTTAAAATTATGATATAATTTATAGCATTTTCAACAAAGTGAAAATAAGATGAAGAAAAGTATTACTATATTAATGCTGACCTTAACCCTGATATTCTCAGGCTGCAGGACTGGAAATAAAACAGATCAGGGGAAAATCATCTCCGTAAGTATTTTGCCCCAGAAATATTTTACCGGACAAATAAGCGGATCGGATTACAAAATAAATGTTCTTATTCCACCGGGAGCCTCCCCGGCAAGTTACGAACCCTCTCCAAGGCAGTTACAGGACTTAAGCAATTCGCTAATGTATCTGAAGATCGGAAAGATTGCTTTTGAGGAAGCCTGGATAGACAAATACCAAAAAAACAATCCGCAAATACCTTTTTACGATCTGTCCGAAGGTACTGAATTCATCAAATCCGAAGAAGATCATGGAGATCACAGGCATGAAGGAGCAGATCCGCATATCTGGATGTCTGCGAAAAATGCACTCATAATCTGCGAAAACATTTACCATGCATTAGTGGGTGAATTTCCCCCGGATTCGGCCCTGTTTCGGGAAAATTATACAGATCTGAAGAAAAGGATCATGTATATTGATTCTCTTTACGAATCAAATATGGATTTGCTTGAAGGTAAAGAATTCCTGATATATCATCCGGCTCTTGGTTATCTGGCCAGAGATTATGGAATGCATCAGCATGTTCTTGAATTTGATGGAAAAGAACCCCCACCCTCTCATATTGCTAAAATCATAAAGGAGGCAAGAGAGCACAATATTGAGTTCATTTTCGTTCAGAAACAATTCAGCATGGATAATGCCAGATCCATAGCTGAAGAAATTGATGCCCGGATTATAGCCATTGACCCCCTCAGTGAAGACTGGCCGGGGGAAATGAAAAATATCCTGAATCATCTTAAAAAATAAACCATGAAGACACTGGTAAAACTGGAAAATATTGATGCCGGGTATGGAGACAAAACAGTACTAAATTCAGTGAATCTGGAGATAAAAGAACGGGATTTCATCGGGATTATCGGTCCCAATGGCGGAGGAAAAACAACCTTACTGAGAGTAATTCTTGGATTGATACCTCCGGACAAAGGTAAAGTCCATTATTCCTTTTCTGATTCCCACACTGATTTCAGGAAATTCATCGGATATCTTCCGCAAAGATCAACAATAGACGGTAAATTCCCGATCTCAGTAAGAGAAGTGGTATTATCCGGCCTTATTTCAGAAAAACCTTTTTTCAAAAAATACAACCGGAAAGATTTCCGTCTCGCTGATGAAATGATAGAGAAATCGGGGATGACAGAATATAAATATGCTCCGGTTGGTGAGTTATCGGGAGGCCAGCTACAAAGGGTTTTTCTTATCCGTGCCCTGATCTCGTCTCCTGAATTACTTATCCTCGATGAGCCGGATACCTTTGTTGATAATCGTTTTGAATATGAGTTATACCAGAACCTGAAAGAACTGAATAAAAAGATTGCCATTTTACTTGTTTCCCATGACATTGGAACAATCTCCAGCTATATAAAAACTATTGCCTGCGTTAACAATAGTCTTCACTATCATGCATCGAATGAAATAAGCACCGAACAGCTTAAGGTATACAATTGCCCGATCGATATAATCACACATGGCAAAGTCCCTCATCGCGTTTTACACGATCATAAGAAGTAAATGATATGGAATCCCTTTTTGAAATACTTCAGTACAAATACATTAACAATGCAATAATTGCTTCCGTATTTACTGCAATTAGCTGCGGGATTGCCGGAACATATATCGTTGCAAAAAGAATGGTCTTCATAAGCGGTGGAATTACCCATGCTTCTTTCGGCGGGATCGGTATCGCATATTTTGCAGGTCTTAATCCCGTAGCGGGAGCAGCGGTTTTCTCCGTTCTTTCGGGCCTTGGGATTGAGTATTTCACAAAAAAAGGGATGAGAAACGATTCAGTAATAGCTATGTTATGGTCGCTTGGAATGGCTATTGGTATAATTTTCATTTATCTGACCCCCGGTTATGCTCCTAACCTTATGACCTATCTTTTCGGAAGCATTCTTACGGTAAACTCAGGAGACATATACTCACTGGCCATTCTTTCTGTAATAATTATCCTGTTCTTCACTGTTTTTTTCCGGCCTATACTTTACATTTCCTTTGATGAGGAATTTGCAAAAACTCAGAATATCAATTCCGGTCTGATCAAGTACGGGCTTATGATACTTATTTCACTTACTATTGTTCTGAATATTAAGATAGCCGGGATAATCCTGCTGATTTCCCTTCTTACAATACCTCAGAATACTGCTAATCTATTTACCCTTAACTTTAAAAATATTATATTTCTTTCGGTCATTTTCGGGTTTACAGGATCTTTAGCTGGACTTGTGATATCATGGTACCTTAATATTCCCAGTGGGGCTACTATTATTTTCAGTCTGACAGTAATTTATATATTAGCACGGTTATTTTATTACCTTTCTCTTAAATTCAGGAGCCAGAAATGATTTTCTCCCCGGAAAAACGCGTTATCAGCCTGAGGCATGAAACCAATATGGTAATGAGAAAATAAACATTAACTTTGGACTGAATAATATCCCAAGGGGTGTGTGTTTTTTCAGACATATTAACAAACGGAAAAGTTTATTATTATTTATCGCTAAACCCGGTAAATCATAGCTTTCTTTTTCATTTAAGATTACCATTCCTGTTCGCTGTTAAAAAATAAAGGTTCCTAGGTCAAAGCCGGGAATTATATCTTTTAGACTCCAGGGTTTCAGGACAAAAAGTGTTTGAAAGAAAATTCATGTTTTGTTAATTAAATATTGAACATAAGGATGGAAGCACTGCAGATCAAGCTAATAGAGGATGCCTGGGAAGACCGGGATAAACTGAAGGACTCAGAAGTGAGAAATGTTATTTTTAACACTATTGAACAGCTCGATAAAGGAAAGATCAGGGTTGCAGAAAAAAAAGATGGTGAATGGATAGTGAACCAATGGATTAAAAAGGCAGTAATCTTATATTTTCCCATCCGGCAGATGGAAACCATTGAAGTTCCACCCTTTGAATTTCATGATAAAATACCTCTAAAAACCGACTTTAAACAGCTGGGAGTAAGAGTTGTTCCCCATGCTGTTGCCAGATACGGGTCCTTTCTTTCACCTGGTGTGATCATGATGCCGTCTTACGTAAATATCGGAGCTTTTGTCGGCTCCGGAACCATGGTCGATACCTGGGCCACTGTGGGTTCATGCGCCCAGATAGGGGAAAATGTACATCTCAGCGGGGGAGTAGGGATAGGCGGCGTTTTGGAGCCCGTACAGGCTGCACCGGTTATCATCGAAGATGAGTGTTTTATAGGTTCCAGATGTATTGTAGTGGAAGGAGCCAGAATAGAGAAAGAGGCTGTCCTTGGCGCCAATGTCGTTATCACAAATTCAACCCGTGTTATTGATGTAACCGGCAATGAACCTATTGAATATAAAGGACTTGTTCCTCCCCGGTCGGTTGTGATACCGGGATCCTATACAAAGAAATTTCCGGCGGGCGAGTACCAGATACCCTGTGCCCTGATAATCGGAAAAAGAAAAGCATCGACAAATTTAAAAACTTCCCTTAACGATGCCCTGCGTGAATATAATGTTGCTGTCTGATGAAAATAGCTTTTGATGCAAAGAGGGCCTTTCGTAATTCCAGCGGATTGGGGAATTACAGCAGAATGATAATCAGGCAGTTATGTCAATACTATCCTGATAATGAATATATTATGTATTCCCCCCATAATGGAATCATAGATCAGGATTTCCCTCCGGAAAATTCAAGGCTCATTCTACCTGAAAGCACTGTTTCAAAAATTTTTAGATCCTACTGGCGAAGTTATAGTCTGAAAAATATCATTCAAAAAGACAAGCCGGATATCTTTCATGGATTGAGCAATGAACTGCCCTTAAATATTCACAAGTCCGGTATCCGAACTGTTGTTACCATTCATGACCTGATATTTTTAAGGTTCCCTGAACTCTATAAATACATTGACAGAAAAATTTACCTTAGGAAATTCAGGTATGCATCAGAAAATGCAGATATTGTTATCGCGGTGAGTGAACAAACAAAAAAAGATCTGCAGAACTATTTCAACATACCGGAAAATAAAATCAGGGTAGTTTACCAGTCGGGTAATCCAATATTCAGCAAAAAGCTTGATCCCCATAAGGTTGAAAATATCAGAGAAAAATACTCTATCCCTTCCGGATACGTATTAAACCTGGGGACCATTGAAGAAAGAAAGAACCTTCTCCAGTTGGTGAAGGCGGTTCATTCGGCAAAAAACACTGTTCCGCTGGTTATCGTAGGTCGGGCTAAAAAACATTACGCAGAAAAGGTTCATGAGTATATCGCCAGAAACAGGCTGGATAATATTCACTTTCTTCATAACGTTCCAACTTCCGATCTTCCGGCCCTGTACCAGGGCGCTTCCCTATTTGCCTATCCATCTTCATTTGAAGGTTTCGGGATTCCTGTTCTGGAAGCTGTTCAGTCGGGAACACCGGTAATTGCCGGAGCCGGTCATTGTCTCGAGGAAACAGGAGGTCCGGAAAGTATTTACATCAACCCTTTTAATATTGAAAAATTTTCAGCGGCAATTGATAATATACTGGAAAATTCAGATCTTCGCAGTAAGATGATAGAGGCCGGGCACAAACATTCCTTAAAATTCCGGCCGGAAAAAACAGTTAAAAACCTTTATAGAGTATATGAGTCATTATACTGAATATAAAGAAGATATCGATAATGCTCTTAGAGTTCTGCGGGAAGGAGGAATTATTTTATATCCTACCGATACCATCTGGGGCGTTGGCTGCGACGCTACGGATGAAGATGCCGTTTCAAAAGTATATGACCTTAAAAACCGTGCAGATACCAAATCCATGCTGGTACTGATCGAATCGGATAACCGCCTCGGTTATTATCTCAAAGAAGTACCCGAGATTGCATGGGACCTCATTGATGTTGCCGATAAACCGCTCACCATCATATATCCCGGAGCAAAAAACCTTGCTAAAAATCTAATCCCCATCGATGGTTCCATAGGAATAAGGATTACAAGAGAAGAATTCAGTTCGGAACTGATCAGGAAATTCGGGAAACCACTTGTCTCAACATCAGCGAATACTTCAGGAAAAAAATCCCCTTCAAATTTTTCCGAAATCGATCCGGAAATCATCGAAGGGGTTGATTATGTGGTTAACTACAGGCAGGATGATTATCAAAAGAAGCAGCCTTCAGGAATTATCCGTATTGGTTTGGGAGGTGAGGTGGAGATCCTAAGGCACTAGTGTCTGTCCCAATTACTACAGCTTTCTTACTTTTCCGCTGCCTGCAACAGAGGTATCAACTTCAGGACTGCCCTTGTACAATACTGATCCACTGCCTGCTATGAAAGCATCTAACCCTTCGGTCACCCATACCTTACAGTCGCCCGATCCACTTATTTTTGCATCGAGTATCCCGACCTTGAAATTGGTTGACTCAACATTGCCAGACCCTGCGATTGAGAGCTTCATCTCTTCCGCCCCATTACCTTTTAAATCAATGTCTCCCGAACCAGAGATTTTCATTTCAAGTTTCTTTCCGGCACTCAGGTCTTCAAAACTCATGCTTCCGCTACCGGCAATTTTCAACATCAGCTCCTCAAGTTTGAGCGTCTTTTCAGCAAATAATTTACCGGAACCGGAAAGTGATATAGCCTCATAATCAGGAGCAACAATATAGATATCTATATCTTCTTTTATATTAACCCGGTAATTAACGGGTTTAATGATGAGTTTTCCATCCTCAATATGGATGTCTATCTTCTTCATAGCCTCCGGAGAAGCGTCAATCTCAAGTTTATGGCTGTTCCCCTGTTCAATATAAATATTTGCACTAATTGCCACGGAAACAGAATTGAAGGCTTCAACGGGAATATCGTCTTTACTATCAAGAGGTTTTGGATTGACACCTATGCTAAAACTGCTCAGAATAAAAAGAAAAACAGCAAGAAAACTTACGGAAATCACTGGATTATTTTTCATAAAAATTGGTTTTTAAGGTTTGACTGATTTGAACTAAAGACGAGGCACTTTTATCAATGTTGCATATAATAAAATATTTTATGACTTTTGAGCCCAATAAATTTTACATTTTTGAAATAATAATGACACGGGCAGGAAGCCTTACCTTCTAACTATCTAAAAAATGCTTATGGACATTGATAAAGAATTTCAACATCATACCAAAATTCAGATCCGCTTCAACGACATTGATATTCTTGGTCATATCAACAATGCTGTTTACCAGCACTATTTTGATCTGGCAAGGATGAAATATTTTGAAGATATTATGGGCAGCAAACCTGAATGGAAAGATTTTGCTCTGGTTATGGCAAAAATATCAATAGAATTTTTCAATGCTATCAGACCCGGGGAAGATATCTCTGTGAAAAGCGGAATAGAGATAATCGGTCAGAAAAGTCTCACAATGGTCCAGGAAATCTATAATATTAAAACCGGTGAAATTAAATCCCAAAACCGGGCAGTTATGGTAGGTTATTCGGTAAAAAAGAATGAAACCGCTATTATACCGGAAATCTGGAGAGAAAAAATATTCAATTTTGAAAGTACAGTAAAATTCAAGTACCCGGCATAGGAGCCCTTAATCGTTAAGATCAAAAATTCCTTCCGGTAAACACATAATAATTATTTTTTCCTTTTCATCCACAGACAGGATAAATTCATGATGAACGGGGATAAGAAATTCCTTCTCATCTGAATTAAGCACTAACAGGGGATTTTCGTCCTGATCGTGGTAGCTGGTTATTAAACCTCCCCTTCCGGAGTTTTCATCCCTGACCTGAAATCCAATATATGAGTTAAAATCGATAAACCTCTCCTCTTTCTTTCCGGGTATAAAAACAGATCGCCCTTTAATGACGGTAGCATCCCTCTCAGAATCAACATCTGCGAATTTTATAAAAGCATCGTCGCCTACTACACGGATATCTTCAATAAAAAAGGGAATCATTGTCGCATCTATAGATACGAACAAAAATTCCCCTTTACTTAAGTCGTCCTTAAAGTTTCCGTCAACTCTCAGCACCATGGTACCATGGATACCATGGGTTTTTGATAATAATCCTATTCGGTTAAAATTTTCCGGAAACATCTCGAAAAGTTGAGATATTATTTCTCTTCTTTCTTTTCTTCTGACTTATCTTCGGGCTTTTCCTCCTGAGCTTTGGCTTCTTCTTTCTTTTCTTCTTCAGCCTTTGGCTCTTCCTTCTTTTCTTCAGCTTTGGTCTCTTCCTTTTCTGCTTCAGGTTTTGGCTCTTCTTTCTTTTCTTCTTTTACCTCTTCCTTATCAGCCACAGGTTCGCCTTTCTTTTCCTCTTTTACCTCTTCAGGTTTTGGCTCATCCTTCTTTTCCTCAGCTTTAGCCTCAGGTTTTTTGTCCTCAGCAACGCTTTCATTTTCTACCGGCTTTTCAGCAGGTTTTTCTTCTGCACTTTCTTTCTCATCTCCGGCAGCTTCTTCAGTGGCAGCTTCAGCAAGCTCCGATTGTTTTTTGGCAATCTCGGCAGCTCTTGCTTCATTGACCTCAGCCTCACGGGCAAGTCTCTCTTTTTTAGTCTCTTCTTTTCTTTTCTCGAGAGACTCGATCTCAGCCTGGATACTGGCTTCTTTCCGGGTTAACCAGTCCTGAAATCTTTTTTCAGCTTCTTCTTCAGAAAAAGCTCCTTTTTTTGCACCTTCAAGAAGATGTTTTTTCATTAACACACCTCTGTTAGACAGAATAGCTCTACAGGTGTCTGTAGGTTGAGCGCCTTTTTGAACCCAATCCAATGCTTTATCAAAGTCGAGTTCGATAGTAGCAGGATTTGTGTTTGGATCATATGAACCAATTCTTTCAATCATTCTACCATCTCGTGGCGCCCTGCTATCAGCTACAACAATGTGGAAAAATGGTCTCTTCTTACGACCATGTCTCGACAATCTGATTTTTACAGGCATACTCAAAAATTTAAATTAAACCTACTTTATTTCAAAGAGTTTGCAAAGGTAGGTTTTATAACTTTGATCTGCAAATTTATTTAGAGTCTGTCCATAATGTCAGTGAGCCTATGATTTTGGGTTTTCAAAATCATTTAGTCGAACTGATCCCGAACTAGGCCGAGGGATCTCATATTTTAAGTGGCTTTTCCCGGAGTACCGTGGACAGGCATGACCGCGTTCGCATGAAGCTTTCCGTGAGCGCTGAAACTTCAGCGACACGCGTTTGCGTGCCTGGATCTCGAACATTTTTCCTGATAGCTATCGGGACAGACGCTACTTACACTCTCACCAATACCGATTAATCGGTATGACTTACCAGATAATGCAAAAACATTATCGACTAACTCCTATGAGCACCTTGATCCTGAACATTAGCTTCCCTGAGCTCACTGCCATTTGGCGGATTCGGTTATGCTCAAGACACTCTTTCTACGGACCTAAATTAAAATACATTATTATTCAGAATAATATTCTTTCTTTTTAATAGTTTATCTTTGAAAATGGCAGAAAAGAAAATAATTTTGTTATTCCAACTATCTTATTCCTAAAGGCTACTCTTTGTAAGAACATAAACTTGCCATTTAAGCTAAAAAAAATAATAAAAAAAGATTGTACACGTTTTATCTTATTGCCTGAGAACCTGAAATACTGAACTTAATTATATCCTACATGAAAAGAACAACTTATTATATAAGTGCAGTGATTGTTATATTGATGATGATCTTTGCAGCTTATTATACTTTCCGTTATATCATACCCACAAGGCTGGAGCCGGATGATTTCAGCACGTCAACAGTTGATCGGGGAACGGTAATAAAAACTGTGGAGGCCGAAGGAGTTGTTGAACCGGAAAATGAAGTGCTTCTTCGCTGCCATTCCAGTGGAGTGATAGAACGTATTATCAATTCACCCGGAACCCACGTAAAACCCGGAGAAATAATACTGCTCATGGAAACCGATGAGCTTCAGAAACAAATTGAAAATGCTGAAGATCAACTGGAGGTTATGAAGAATAATCTGCGGAAAAACAAATTAAATGCCAGGAGTTCCAGGGTTGATCTGGATTATAATGTAGAGATGAAAAAGTTAAAGATTGCTTCTATAAAATCCGATCTTGAAGATCAAAAGCAACTTTTGGAAGTCGGAGGTATATCGCCTGCCAAAATCGCCAAAACCGAACAGGAGCTGGTGCTGGCCGAAAAAGAACTTGAAACCATTCTACAGAAAAACTCCATCAAACTTCAGCAACTGCAAGCTGAAGAAAAGGGAATGCAACTTCAGATCCAGATGAAGGAAAAGGAACTGGACGATAAAAAAGAAATAATGAAAAAAATGGTCATCAAAGCACCTTCTGCCGGAATAATTTTAAATATTTATGGGAAAGAAGGAGAAAAGTTCAACTCTGGTGATCTGCTTGTTCAGATGTCTGATATGACATCCTTTAAGATCAATGCTTCAATTGATGAAGGTTTTGCCGAATCGGTAAAAACGGGAGGAAAAGTATTTGCAAAGATTGACAGGACAGAGCTTCCTGGAATCATCGGAAGAGTCAGACCGGTTATTGAAAACAACAAAATTAACTTTGACGTCTATCCTGGAGAAAGTTCCAACCCCAAACTGATCCCGAATCAAAAAATACAGCTAAGAGTAGTTACATCTGAGCGCGACAGTGTCCTGAGAATAAGCAAAGGAGAAGCTTTTACTGCATCTTCCCGCCAGAATGTATTTGTAATCAGAGATGATCATGCGGTGCGGACTGAGATCAACACAGGACTTATCGGAAATGAATTTATTGAAGTTATTTCAGGAGTTGAGGAAGGTGCAGAGATTATTACCAGTGATGTATCCCCTTTCAGGCACATGAAAGAAGTTGAAATTATAAAATAACATGACAATATAGCGATGAAGAAATTACGAATTATTATTTTCTATTTTTTTACATTATTAATTATCCCTTCAGGGTTGTTTTCTCAGGATAATGACACGCTAAATTTAAGCCTTACCAATGTAGTTAATCTTGCAATACTGCAATCTTCTTCTGTCCGGTATAGTCAAAACCGAAACGTTAATTATTACTGGAGGTGGCAAAATTTCAAAACACGTTTCCGCCCTCAGCTCACTCTTCAGGGCAATCTTCCGAATTACACCAGGGCTACTGAAGAAAATATACAGGATGATGGCAGCATTAAATTTAATCAGATCGCAAACCTGAAAACATCAGCATCTGTTTCCCTCAATCAGCAGATTGCAAGCACCGGTACATATGTCTATGCTGCCACTTCTCTTACACGTGTGCAGGATTACAATTATAATACGATCGATTTCGCAAGCACGCCTTTCTCCATTGGCTTTGTACAACCAATTTTTGCCTATAACTGGAGTAAATGGGCAAAAAAAACAGAACCTCTTATTTTTGAAGAAGCCAATAAAAATTTTATTGAAGAAATTGAAGAAATCTCACTGAATGCAACCCGCAGGTTTTTCCGTTACCTGAGCGTTCAAACAAATTTTAACCTTGCCAAAAGCAATCTTGCCAACAGTCAGGATAATCTGAAAATCGCAAAAGCCAAGAAGAAACTTGGTCAGATCTCCGAAAACGACTTTTCAAGAATACAGCTTTCCGTTTATAATGCTCAAAAAGCATTGAATAAGTCTAATATGGATCTTAAAAATGCCGATTTTGAACTTAAGTCTTACATCAACCTTAACCAGGATCAGGATATCGATCTGGAAATCCCACTTAACACCGAGCTTTTTAATATTGACCCTGATAAAGCTCTTGCCCAGGCTATCGAAAACAGAAAAGAAACGCCACGCTTTGAAAGAAGGCTAATTCAGGCAGATCGTGAACTGGAGCAGGCCAAACGCAATTCCGGTCTAAGCGCATCACTCAGGGGAAGTTATGGAATTTCCAATTCAGCTGATTTTTTACCGGAGGTTTATGAGAACCCAGAAACACAACAGGTGGTTAAACTCACCTTCAGTGTTCCCATCCTCGACTGGGGAAGATCAGCCTCTGCCGTAAAACTAGCTGAATCAGAACGCGACCTTGTTATCTACGATGTTGAAAAGGATAAACGGGATTTCGAAAGAGGTGTTATCGTTCAGGTTGAACAGTTCAGTCTGCTCAGAGATCAGCTCAGAACAGCGGAGGAAGCGGATAAGGTAGCAGAAAACGGATATAAGATCGCTCTCAAAAAATTCCAGAACGGAGAGATCAGTATCACCGACCTGAACATTTCCCTTGCGGAACGGGAATCTGCCAAAAGAGATTATATACAATCCCTCGAGGATTACTGGGAAGCCTATTACAATCTCAGGATCCTGACACTTTACGATTTCGAGCTGAACCGGAAGATCAGCTATGGTAATCCTATGCTGGAAGAGTCGGTAAATAATTAGTTAGTAATGCTTTACTCACTGAACTCCATCAGGTAAGCCTTGATAAAAGGATTAAGGTTCCCGTCCAAAACGTCCTGCACATTACCGGTTTCGAGATTTGTACGCAGATCTTTTACAAGCTTATAGGGATGAAGCACATAATTTCGTATTTGTGACCCCCATTCGATCTTCTTTTTCTTGCTTTCAATGTCAGCCTGTTTCTCCATCTTTTTCTCCAGTTCGAGCTGGTAAAGGTGCGACCTTAGAATACGCATTGCATTTTCCCGGTTTTTTCCCTGTGACCGTGATTCGGTATTTTCGACGGTTATACCTGTAGGAAGGTGCCTGACCCTTACCCCGGTCTCAACTTTATTAACATTCTGCCCCCCTGCGCCGCCGGACCGGAAGGTATCCCAATCCAGATCTGAAGGATTAATGACAATTTCAATATCATCGTCCACAACGGGAGAAACAAACACAGAAGCAAAGGAAGTATGCCGTCTTGCATTACTATCGTAGGGAGAGATCCTTACCAACCTGTGCACCCCGCTTTCGGCTTTGAGATAACCATAGGCATAATCACCTGTGAATTCCAGGGTAACGGATTTGATCCCCGCTTCATCTCCGGGGAGATAGGCTATTTCTTTTACTTTATAGTTATTTCTTTCACCCCAGCGAATATACATTCTCATGAGCATCTCAGCCCAATCCTGGCTTTCTGTACCGCCAGCCCCTGCATTAATCTTCAGTATAGCCCCGAATTCATCCTCTTCCTGGCCTAACATATTCCTGAATTCAAGATCCTCAATAAGAGCTATCGTTTTGTCATATTGTTTTTCCACCTCTTTTTCATCCGCTTCTCCTTCACCATAAAAATCATAAAGAACCTGCAAGTCTTCAATGCCGGTTCTTATTTCCTTAAAAGATTTGGTCCAGCTTTTTAAGCGCGACATCTGGCGCAACTCCGATTCTGCCTTTTTAGGATCATCCCAGAACCCGGGTTGCTGGGAAATTTTTTCTTTTTCTTCTATTTCTTCGAGCTTTGCATCAATGTCAAAGATGCCTCCTCAGCGCATCCAGGCGCTTTTCAATGCTCTTAAGTTCTTCGTTTGTAATCATATCAATTTCTTTTATAATTCTGCAAAAGTAGTAAATGAATGTCTAACGAGAAAAGATAATGTCCAACTTAATTTACAAACCATTTCCGGATGCACGGACTCCTGTTCCCATATCCGGAAGATACCCTCCCACTCACCCACCTTCCAGAATCTGCTCTATTGCCGTGTAAATCAATTCTGTTTCAAATCCCTTTTGTGAGGCAAAACGGAAAAGCTTTCCCTTACGGATAAAAGTATCCCTATCCTTCAGGAGCTTATTTTTTGTTCTGATCAATTCTAATAATAGATTTTTGTACTCCTGAGTATCCAGTTCATCCAGTGCTTCATCAATGACTGCTTCATCAATTTTCTTTCCATACAGCGCATGACGAATCTTTATTTTTCCCCATTTATTAAACCTGTATTTATCCTTTACAAAAAAACCGGCAAATCGTTTGTCATCTATAAATTTATCATCTTTAAGTTTTTTAATGATCCATTCCCTGTCATTCTCATGGAGAGAATAGTTCAATAGTTTCTGATGAATATCAAAACTACACTTTTCATTTTTCGAACAAAGTGCTTCCATCCGTCCAAGAACATACTCTCTGCTTACAGTTCCTTTAGTGCTCATTGCGAGTGGTTTTTATAAAGCGGTCCTTATTATGAATATCCTTTACAATGGTGGTTTCCATAAAATGCTCATTTCTGAAAAGTGCTGCCGTTTCTTCTCCGAGAGCTTCATTGATTTCCATAAAAAGAAGACCTCCCGGAATAAGCATTTTCAAACAAAAATCAGAGATAGCCCTGTAAAAAACGAGGGGGTCAGAATCTTTTACGAACAAGGCTTCTAAAGGCTCATTTTTTAGAACATTATCATGCATGAATATTTTTTCCGATTCACGCACATAAGGCGGATTACTGACGATCAGGTCGAAGTGGCCAGGATATTTTTTATAAAAAGGATTTAGAATATCATCCTGAATGAAGTGAATGTGGGTCCGGTTCAAAAGCGCATTCTGCTTTGCCAGTTGAAGGGCAGAAGGATACTTATCCATTGCCCATACACCGGAACCGGGAAATTCAGCCTTGATGCTCACTGCCAGACAACCGCTTCCCGTTCCAATATCGAGCACCTTTTCGAAAGAAATTCCATCTTCAATCAGTTTGTATACTATTTCTTCCGTCTCCGACCGAGGAATCAAACATCCGCTTCCTACATTAAACTTCCTGTCATAAAACCAGGCATAGCCAAGTACATACTGGAGGGGTATTTTCTTTAACAATTTTTCTCTCAGGCTTTGCAATCGAATGTACTTATCCTCAGAGATAACAGACGCTGGTTCCGAAAAAATTTTTAAATAATTAAGTTCCAGTTCATCAAATAAGAGCCGGATAATAGATACAGATTCATTTTTATCATATACTTCTTCAAGGAGTGATAATGTATCCAGATATGCCTGTTTTAGTTTCAAATCCTTATTTTTGCTTAAAATTAATAATAAAGGATGGATCCTTGCTCCTGTCATGAAAAATTTATGAGACGTTGTCTTGAGCTTGCCAGGAAAGGCATAGGCCGGACCGGGTTAAATCCCATGGTAGGTTCCGTTGTGGTCTGGAATGGAAAAATTATTGGTGAAGGGTACCACAGAGAATACGGGGGGCCGCATGCCGAGGTAAATGCTATTAACTCTGTGAAGGATCCGGCTCTGCTTCCCGGATCGACGATTTATGTAAACCTTGAGCCCTGTGCCCATTATGGAAAAACCCCTCCCTGCTCACTTCTTATAAAAGAAAAAAAAATCCCCGAAGTTGTGATTTCCATGCTGGATCCTCACCCGGAAGTATCGGGCGAAGGCAAGAAAATATTGGAAGATTCAGGCATTAAGGTAATAACCGGCGTACTCGAAAAGGAATCCAATTTTCTCAACAGGCGTTTTCTGGTAAACCAGCTCCGGAAAAGACCCTATATCATTCTGAAATGGGCGCAGAGCAGAGATAATTTTATTGATAAATTACGAAAGCCGGGTGACGCTTTGCAGCCAAACTGGATAACCAACCAAACGGCACGAATGCTCGTTCACAAATGGAGATCTGAAGAATCGGGGATAATGGCAGGGGTAAATACAATTCTAACCGATAATCCTGCGTTAAATGTCAGAGACTGGTCGGGAAAATGCCCGGTCAGGATCATTATTGACCGTAATGGCAGGATTCCGGAAAATTTCAGATTGAAAGACGATACAGAAAAAACATGGATTTTCACTTCAGGAAATAAAAAGCCTGGTGGAATTAACACAAGATATTTTGATTTACCCCGGGATTATTCCCTTTCGGAATTTCTTAAAAATCTGCTCAAAATGGGCATTTCCTCACTGATTGTGGAAGGAGGCCTAAGTCTTTTAAACCGATTCATATATAGCGACTTATGGGACGAGGCGAGGGTTTTTACAGGGAACATGGAATTCACAAAAGGGATACCTGCTCCCGTAATTGAAAAAGATATAGATTTTTTTGAAGTTTTCCGTAACAATCAACTGCATATCAGTGTAAAAAGCATTAGTTGAATTCTCTTTTACATTCTTTAAGAGAATGTATATATTTGTAGTGGTAATGTATATTTGTTCAGATGTAAACTAACTATACCCGAAAAGCCCTAATGATGAAAAAATATTTTCTTTTTATCTGTTTGTCTCTGCTTGTAATTTCCAGTAGAATTAATGCTCAGAATGCCAGACATTTCTATAAAGTAGGTAAGGAATTTCTTGAAAACACAAAATATCAGGATGCTATCAATCAGTTTTCCAAAGCCATCGAAATTGATCCTGATAATACCAAATCCTTTGAACTTCGTGCAACAGCATATGAAGCTACCAGCAATCATGTGCTTGCCAGGGAAGATTACGAAAAACTCGCGATCTTTGATACCAAGAACGAAGAATACTTTTACAACGGAGCAAGAATGAGTTTTGTGCTTGAAGATTATGATGATGCGCTTCTGAAACTGAACAAAGCACTTAATGAAAAAAGGATTTTTCCGGAAGCTCAGGAACTAAAGGTTCTGACTCTCATAGAACTTAAAAAATACGATCAGGCTTTGGAAATGGCCAAAGATGCCCTTCGCCTGAAAGAAACAGACATCAATCTTTTTAATTATGCCCGGGTAAATGAGCTCATGGGTTTGTTGGAAGCTGCCGAAAAGGCCTATCAGGATGCAATCAGAAAGAATAAAACTTTTTACGAGGCATATACCCGACTTGCCGATCTGCAGAGAAGAAGAAACAAACTGCCGGAAGCCCTCGAAAACGTAAATAAGGTAATCAGCATGAATAAAAAGCACCTTCCTGCTTACCGCGTAAGAAGCGCCATTTATGCTGATCAGTTAAACTATTCAGCTGCTATTAATGACATTTCCACTATTCTTCTCGTCGAACCGGATAATGCAGAAATATATTTTCTTCGTGCAAAGTATTACCAGGGATACGCTCAACATATGAATGCAATAAGTGATTTCGGAAAAGTTATATCCCTGGAACCTGAAAATCCCGAAGCATATTACCACAGGGCTCAATCCTATGAACAGATCCTACGTTTTGATGATGCCATAAAAGATTACAAAAAACTTGCATCTATTGCTGAAGATAATGATGAAGCTGAAGCATTGCTGGCAGAAGCTGAAAAAAGAATGTTTGAATTGAACAGGGAGAATAACGTGCCCCAGGTAAAACTCCTGACTCCAGAAGAGAAGGAAGGGAATATTCTGCATATCCCGCGCAGTGAAAATGTAGTCCCTATTGTGGGCCAGGCGATCGATGAGAGCAAAATCCATAAAGTTAAAGTGAATGAAACTACAATACCTTTTACTGACAAGAAGGATTACACGGAATTTCTTACTTCTGTGAATATCAAAGGCAGTGATAAACTTAAGGTGGAAGTCGTTGATATTTACAATAACAGGCAGATTGTAAATTACGACATTATACGCACCGAGATTACCCCACCAAAAGTTAAGATCCTTGCCCCCTATGCTTCCGACAACAATCTTATATGGCTTGAATCGGATGATCCGGTGATCTACGTTGAAGGTGCCATAGAAGATGAAAGCCTTATCCGGTCAATCTATATCGATGATGTGCGTGCCAGTTATATTCCCAATGACAGGAATCCGAGCTTTCAGGCAATGATCAATGTTCAGAATAAAGACCGTTTTACGGTTAAAGCTGAAGACGATTTCGGAAATATTTCCAAAACCACTTTTGTTCTTAACCGTCAATCGGCCATGATGCAGGAAGAAAATCCAATGGGCAAAACCTGGGTGGTATTTATTGAGAACAGCAACTATGAAAGTTTTGCCAGTCTTGACGGACCAGTAAGAGATATTACCCTTATGAAAACCGCACTTGCCAAATACACGGTTCACAATTCCATCCACAAAAAAGATATGACCAAACAGGAAATGGAAAGATTCTTTGCAATAGAACTCAGGGACCTGTTAAGGTCAAACAGAGTGAATTCTCTGCTTATATGGTTTGCAGGCCACGGCAAATTCGTAAACGAAACCGGCTACTGGGTGCCCACCGACGCAAAAAGAGATGATGAGTTTACGTATTTCAACATTAATGCTCTTAAAGCTTCAATGCAATCATATCCGGCTACACTAGACCATACCCTTGTGATCACAGATGCCTGTGAATCGGGACCTTCATTCTATCAGGCCATGAGGGCAGGACTTGAGGAAAAAAGCTGTAATGATCCCTCTACGGTACGGCTTAAATCCTCGCAGGTTTTTTCATCTGCCGGATATGAACTCGCAGTGGATAACAGCCAGTTTACCCGAACATTTGCCAATGTTTTAGCTAATAATCCAAATTCCTGTATTCCCATCGAAAGCATTGTAATAAAAGTTACAGATGCTGTTTTAAATTCAAACCAGCAAAAACCGCAGTTCGGAAAGATTTCCGGACTTGAAGATGAGAATGGTACTTTCTTCTTCATTGCAAAATAGGAATATACTATGATATCCGGGCTGGCAGAAGTGTCAGGAAGAGTACTCAGACATTTGGCAGGACTAACAGTCCTTCTGCTCACTTTTTTTCCGGGAAAGCTTCCTGCACAGAATTATTTTTTTGATAATTACGGGGTAGCGGAAGGTATTGCACAATCGACAGTTTTCGATATACATCAGGATCACAATGATTATATCTGGTTAGCCACAAGAGGGGGGACAAGCCGATTTGACGGAATCGAGTTTGTGAATTATACCATGGAAGACGGCCTGGCCGAAAACGGTGTTCGTGTGATCTTCCGGGATAAAAAAAATAATATCTGGCTTGGTCATTCCGGAGGGGGAATAAGTATTTATGACGGACATAAATTCAGTGTATACTCTCCTGCAGGAAATATTTTTGATTCTGATATTACAGCCATCCTGACAGATGAAGAAGGAAATCTATGGATAACTTCCGAATTATCGGGAGCCGTGAAAATTACAGAAATATCGGATTCCCTTTCCAGTTCAAAATATGAACTATTCATAGGCAAGTCACTTAGCGACAGGGTCTATGGAGCCTACAAAGCAAAAGACGGAACCCTCTATTTTATTACCGATGCTTTTTTGAAAGTATATCAACCTGAAGAAAATACATTTACAGGTTTCTACATTGAAGGAATGCCTACCTTTTTCCTTATAACCTGCATGTTTGAGGACAGCAGAAATAACCTGTGGTTTGGGACGCATAACGGAGGCCTTTATCACTACACAACCGATGAAGACAGTTTTGAGTTTTATGATACCGACGACGGTCTCGCATCTAACTGGATAACAGATATCACTGAAGATAAAAACGGGGTAATCTGGGCCGGCACCTGGGGCGGAGGTCTTAGCCTGGTAAGCGATGAGGGAGTAAAGGTCATGGATAACTCAAACGGGCTTTTAGATCAAAAGATCCGAAAGATAGTGGAAGATCGTGAAGGAAATATACTTATAGGAACAAATGAAAATGGCATTGCAATCTTTAAGGGTTATCAGTTTATTTCATATTTTACGCGAGATGGTCTGACAGATCCGCAAGTGTGGTCAGTTCTTCAGGATAAAAGCGGAAAGTTCTGGTTCGGAACAAGTAAGGGAATCAGTATTTATAAACCCGGGGCAGGAGGAACAGAAGAATTTTCAGAATTTCACAAGCTTAAAAATACCCGTGTTACTTACCTGAAAGAAGATATTTATTCCAGAATATGGATAGGCACAGATAACCAGGGGGTCTTTACTTTCGATAGAATAACCGGAAATTTCACTTATGAACACCGTCTGAATTCCTATATAAGTTCTCTTCTTGTCACATCATTGGAAACCGATGAGGAGGGGAAAGTATGGGTAGGCTCACTTGATGGACTTATCGTATACGATCATAACACGAAAAATACTCGTTATTACACTCAGACAAACGGACTGGCGGGTAATGAGATCACTTCTCTTTATAAAGCTCCGGATGGAAAAATGTGGATAGGTTCCCGCGGTCTGGGATTGAATTACTTTTTTGGCGATAGTATATGCCACCTCCAACTGGAGGAAGATTTCACTGCAACATCCATCATTGCAGACAGTAGGGGATACCTATGGGTCGGAACAGAGGCAAGAGGCGTTCTGAAAATCGATCCGCTGAAAGCTGAGATCGTTGATGATCTGAAAGAAAGTAAAGGTTTGCTTGCAAATCTGATCAACCTTGTGGCAATAGATAACAATGACCGGGTTTACATCGGCACCAACAAGGGATTGAACATCTATCATACCGAAGAAGAGAAAATCTTTTCCTACAATCATAAAAATGGCTTTACCGGAATTGAGACTAAACCCAATGCGGTATATTTTGGTGATAAAGGAAAGCTTTGGTTTGGCACCGTTAAAGGAGTGACGAGCTTTAATCCCGACCTTTTTAAACCCTCAGATCTTGAACCCTTAACACATATTATCAATTTCAAGGTCAACCTGGAAGATAAAGAACTCATCCCGGGAAGAAAACTTAAACACACAGATAATGATATAATTTTTGAGTATATAAGCATTTGTCTTACCAATCCGGAGGCTGTCGCTTACCGGATCATGCTGGAAGGTGCCGATAATGAATGGAGGCCTGCAACCACCCAGACCTCTGTGACCTACCCCTCACTTTCACCAAACAAATATACATTTAAGGTTATTGCACGCAACAGTGAAGGTAAATGGAATGAAGAACCGGTTATTTACAGTTTCCAGATAATGCCACCCTTTTACCAGACCACCTGGTTTATTCTGCTGAGCATCTTTGCCGGTAGCCTGACTATTTTTATTTACATTAAGATAAGAGAAAGAAACCTGATGATTGAGAAGAGGATCCTGGAAGAGAAAGTTGTGGAGCGAACAGCAGTAGTTACCGCACAAAAAGAACAGCTGGCCAGCAAAAATAAAGACATTACCGATTCAATCCGCTATGCAAAAAGGATTCAGGTTGCCATGCTGCCTCCCGTAATCCCCTTTGATAATACCTTCGTACTCTTCAGACCAAAAGATATCGTTAGTGGCGATTTCTACTGGTTGGAAATAATTGACAACAAAGAATATATCGCTGCTGTAGATTGCACGGGGCACGGAGTCCCAGGAGCTTTTATGTCGATTATCGGCTCCAATTTCCTGAATAAGATTGTGAAAGAACAACATGTCTATGAACCGGCAAATATTCTTAACATTTTAAATCAGGAGGTTATTGAAAATCTAAAGAGTACTGATGAAGACAGCACGGTTTACGACGGAATGGATATTGCTCTTATCTGCTACGACAGGGAAAAAGAGATACTGGAATATGCCGGAGGATACAATCCCCTTATTCTTGTGAGGAGCGGAGAACTGCAGGAAGTCAAAGCAGACAGATTTTCTATTGGCCGTTCTTCCCTCAAACAGCAAGTAAGAGAGTTTACAAATCATCGAATAGAAATGAGAAGAGGGGATATTATCTATATATATACTGATGGTTACGCAGATCAGTTTGGAGGAGAAGAAGGACGAAAGTTCAAGCTAAAGCCCATGAAGGAATTACTGATCGCGATAAATGAAAAAACGATGGAGGAACAAAAAAGTATCCTTAATAGTACTATCGATGCCTGGAGGGGAGATATTGATCAAGTGGATGATATTCTTATAATCGGAAGAAAATTTTAATGCTTTTCCACAGCGGCAAACTTAAGTGCTTCGCTGTCCCAGGGTGGACTTTGATGAATAGCCTTAACCACTTCTTCGGGTTCTTTAACAATAGTCCAGATATCCTGATGAATATCGCGCATGAATTTTTCAATGATCATTTTATTCAATAAGGAAAAAAGAGGGTCGTAAAAATTATCTGTATTGATTATAACAAGGGGTTTTGTGAACTGGCCTAACTGTTTAAGGGTAATCACCTCCATGAGCTCGTCCATTGTACCCACACCTCCGGGAAGAACAATTACAGCATCGACATTTTTGATGATCCGGTACTTCCTTTCGTGCATATCACGAACCAATACCATATCCTTAACATTGGGATGCGCCCAGTGCATCTCGTTCATAAAGACAGGCATAAAACCGGTGATCTCTCCCTGGTTTTCCAGCATTGCATCGGCCATGCGACCCATGAGCCCCACCCCGCCACCACCAAAATTCACGGCAATTTTATGTTCAGCTAGGATCCTTCCGAGCCGTTCTGCCATATCGAAATATTTCGCCCTAATTCCGGGGCTGGAAGCACAAAAAACAGCTACTCGTCTAATAGGATACATAAAAATAAGCTAAATAGTGTCTGTCCATAATGTCCGATATACTCATTCAGGGTTAATTCAGTGAGACTATGATTTTGGTTTTCAAAATCATTTAGCCGAACTGATCCCGAGCAATAGCCGAGGGATCTCATCAGCGGTATTCGTGAGCTCGTTATCACTCGGTTCTGCGTTGCTGCAGAAATTTTAAATCCTCGAATACATTAGTATACTGCGGTTTAAAATTTTGTGCCTCC
>CAYRTD010000030.1:0-232 GCA_964426915.1 uncultured Bacteroidaceae bacterium
GAGTTAAGTGAATATTGTTTTTTTTATTTTAAGGAGAAATGCCGGAGTGGTCGAACGGGGCGGTCTCGAAAACCGTTGTTCGCCTTGCGCGAACCGGGGGTTCGAATCCCTCTTTCTCCGCAAACCCATAAGCCCATTTTGCCGCAGGCAAAATCGGAATTTTTATTGGCAGGCTGTCGAAAATCCCATTTTCGTAAAGCCTGCCAATAAAAATTCCGAAAAAACCTGGAGC
>CAYRTD010000030.1:332-30397 GCA_964426915.1 uncultured Bacteroidaceae bacterium
TTTAGCGCAAGGTTTTGGGCTTATGGGTTTGTAGCTCTCCCCCCACGGGATCATGTAATAATCCCTTTTTTCTCCAGCAGTAATTTTTTATTAAAGTATTTATCAATAAACTGAGCTTTACGAAAATCCCATTTTCGTAAAGCTTGCCAATAAAAATTCCGAAAAAACCTGGAGCTTTAGCGCAAGGTTTTGGGCTTATGGGTTTGTAGCTCTCCCCCCACGGGATCATGCATAATCCCTCCTAAATCAACCATCAATGCAAAGACCATGATTATTTCATGGTATGTTCACCTTTTGCTATGTTCCCCTAGGTTCCCATTCGTCCGAGCTGGTAATGGAAGCAAATAGGTCATGTGATTGAAAGTCCTTCCCATTTGAAAATACAGTGTGCGGGAATAAGTGAGGGTATTTATGCACCGGCTAAAAAAATCAATTTGGATTTTTAAAGAATATTTTATTGACGACTATCATCCAATGTAAAAGTTGAATAATCTTCCCTTTTGAAAAACACTATAAACGTAAAGCAGCATAACAATGCAAGCAAAGAAGTTACCACCCATATATATCCAATGATATTCTGTACCAGTTAGGTCTAAACCGAAGAGATCCGAATTATTTCAATTAATCCAGTAATAATTATCTTCCGTAAACCAAATTTCTTTATCGAAAACGGAATAATTAAAAGAATAAACATTTCCGGAAATTGTTCCATGCTCATTGGTTATAAGATAAACTGAAACCCGCTGTCAGTAAAGAATTCTGAAAAATATGACCAATACATTGAAAAGGATGTTACCACATAAAACCGGTTAAACCTTATGCCTGTGGCAGCCATCTCATCAAATACAGGGAGTAGACATAATATTTCACACTTCAATCCTCAAAAAAAATATATTAAACCCGGAAGTAATGAATTTGGTCAACAATTTTTGTGTATAACCATATTTTTACATAAATTGTACTTTTATAATTGCCTGAAAATCTTTACCTAAACCTTGGGAATCTGTCTCCCTTCAATATTTACGGACTGAAAAACCAAGAATACAGGATAATTAACGGTTTAGTGATGAGGTAAATATTTACAAGCTTTTTAACGCCTTATGTAAATATATAAGTTTCTATAGCTAAACCTTATAACTATGTTACTAAAAACTGACTCTCTGAAATGCCTGAAGGTATTTGTGCTCTGCATTATCCTGTTTAATATACTTCACTCATACTCCCAGGAAGATAAAATTCTCTACCCTGACATAGCTTTTAATCCTGAGACTTCGGATGGAACCAAAAAGGCTGCTGAAGCTACCCAGGCGTATTCCGGTCTTTCCCCATGGAACGGAAGTTATAACAGCGATTATTATATCCACTTTCAATGGAATGGTTTTTATTTTCAGTGTGATTGCAGTAACTATAAATATACTGTCCAAATAACCATAGGTGGTAAAGTATACAATGCAGGAACTCATGCAGGGTCTTCTTATTCAGGTTATGCCTGCAGGGTAGGCCTTGGGCCATCCCAATCAGGCTCTGCCAGACAAAAAAGCTCTGAAGGAGGCAAACATGATAAAGTTCTGATATGCCTGACGAACTGTACAGCTTATTGGCAAAGTTCCGGAGATATGTATTATTGGACGGCAGCAATACGTCCTCCCGTTTCTCCTTTAGCCACACAGGCAGAATACGACTACAGGATAGACCTGTCATGGGAAAAGAGTACGGATATACCGAATGCTAATCATGGGTATCTCATCAAGCGAAATGGTGAAGAGATCGCGCAGGTATATAATGGTCAGAAAACCTATTCAGACAATGACCTTGGACCGGCCGAAACTCACGTCTACACCATCCATACTATATGGCCGGGTAATGAAAACTACACCCATATTTCTGAAGGTGTGGATGTTACAGGTAGAACTTTTGATCTGAATTTAACTGCCTCGGCCGACAGGCCGGTTTCAATAAACCTGAAGTGGAATTCAATAGACAGCATTCCCGGGAAAGAAAACAATGAACTAGAATATTATAAGATTGATCGCTACGACGAGTATCAAGGTGATCTCATCACATTTCCACAGGATATTTCGAAGGACAACAATAACTACTCTGATGAGAGTGCAAGCCTGGTACCAGGATATTTATACAGGTACACCCTCACACCTTATCCGCAAATTGCTTTTTACCCTGACACTGCCTGGGGTAAAAGAATGCCCAATGGGGTTTTCAGGGGCAAAGTGTTGTCACCAACGGGTCATGGTGTAAGAGGTGCCAAAGTTTGCGCCATCAGGCAAAACCCTGTCCCGCAGGACACCACCACAACATACTGCGCTATCACAGATAGTACGGGTAGCTTTGAGATCAGGAATATTTATTATTTCCTGGAGTCAGATTTTAAAATTGTGCCGGAAAAGGACGATCACGGATTTGATCCTGCAACACAACAGCGCACACTTACCCTGTATACTCATTTACAGGACGGGACTGTCTTCACAGATACTTCCGCTTTCACGGTATCGGGGAGGGTTGTGCAGAAAGGTAACCATGGGGATTGTCCTGTAAGTGGTGTGGAAATCTTTGTGAACAAGGCGGAGGAACCCGAATCTATAACAGATCATGACGGCTTCTTTGCATTCTCAGTCGGACAGATGGGTAACTATACTATCAAACCGGTACTGAACGGACACGGTTTTAGCCCTCCTGCACACCAGGTTTTCATTGACTCTGACACCATTATACCATCGTTTCTCGACACCACCCTTCACACCCTTACCGGAACAGTCGGGGCACCCTGTAATAATTTTATCGGCAGGGCACTTCTCGGGATTACGTCGGGTTACAGCGACAGTTATTGTTTCGATACCACCGTGATGACAGATTTGCTAACAGGCTATTATGAGATAGAGCTTCCGGCAAGGAAATATGAAATAAACCTTCTGGAATTTTTCTCCGAAAATCCAGATGTTGAGAACGATCAGGTTGAAAGTTATTTCACGGGGATGGAAGCGGACCTGACATTCGAAGACCTGAACCTGGACTTAATTTATAGATCAGCACCACAATTAATGGTTTCAGGCTTCACGGATTATGGGTGTGGTGATTACGCCGGGATACCAATTATCAGGCAGGGATATGAATACATTATTGATATTGAATTACTTGAAGTGTTCGGTGACCATATTTGTACAGCAGATACGGGATTTGTGATAGTTCAAAACCGTGCTGGTTTCATTTCTGAAAAATATGACACTCTCTACTTGAGTAATGGCAAGGGACAATACACTTTTATACCGGGTGACCCAAACCTTATAAGCCCGCATCTGAGAAATCTTACATTTACTGCCTGGTTGGGAAATGAATCCGTTATAAAATCGATGGATGTTTTAGTCATTGGTAACAAACCTCGGGAACAGACTTATACAACCGTATCACCGGAAATTCCTTTCATCATTCTCCGTGACCCTCCGGGTGATGCATCCTACTCCTATCTCGAGGAACGTACCACATCCCAGACATCCATGCGCCTTTCCGCCCAGACTGCAGGAAGCGTCAATGTGTGGCGTGAAGTGAAAGCAGGCGCCAAATTTCAGGCTGGATTCGGGGTTACGGTTGAAACAAGCATTTGGGGAAAAGTTAAGGGTTCCCTGGAGGTCGGTGCTTCCGTTACGGCACAGGATGAATTTACCTTGAGTATTACCAACATGGAACAGTTCTCCACTTCTGGCAACCCGGATGTAACAGGCGCTGATGGGGATGTGTTCGCAGGTTCAGCGCTCAACCTTATTTATGCCCTGACGGATGTGATAGACTTCAATCCATCCACATGCACCGTGGAAAAATCGGTAAGCCTGAGCATGGGTGTGGACGGGTTTGCCACGACATTTATTTATACGGATAATCATATTCGTAACGTACTTATACCCCAATTAACATACATCCGTAACCTTTACCTTTCAAATAATAACGATTCCGCTCATATCTATGCTGATCAAATTGATCTATGGCAGCAGACCCTGAAGTTGAATGAAGACCTGAAAGCAAAAAGCATATATATTGAAAATCCTAATCGTTCTTTCAGTGCCAGTGCGCCCTATCATTCATCCCAGGAAATTGCTATTACAAAGTCAAGCTATATGGAATTTTCAGTATACATTGAATCATCCATTGCTGCTGAAGCCGGAATTGAAATCGGTGGTGTAGGTGCCAGTGGGGGTGTTGAGGTAAAGCTCAGGACCGGATTCGGAGTAAGTTCAACCCAAACCGATATGGCATCGAAACTGACGGGCTATTTTCTGAGTGATAATAATCCTGGCGATTATTTCAGTGTGGATATTCTCCGGGATGAAGTTTACGGAACACCCGTTTTTAAAACCGTGGGCGGGGCCAGCTCATGTCCGTGGGAAAAGGGAACCCAGCCACGCGAAGGGGTTCAGATTATTGCAGAAAAGTATGTGGCCCATGTGGATGATCCTGACGGGCAGGCAGTTTTCCGTCTGCAGCTTGCCAATAACAGCCAGAGCGATGAAGACCGGTTCTACAACCTTTGGTTTGATCAGGCAAGCAACCCGGATGGTGCCGAAATCACACTTGGGGGCAGTCAGGTCCAGGGAGGTATTGCTACCCCATATTTTATTCAGGCAGGCAAGTATCTTGAATCTACGGTTACCCTGACACGGGGCCCCGAAGCGTTCGATTATGAGAATATCAGATTTATACTCGCTTCCGGATGCGGCGACCCTGCCATTGAAGATACCTTGCACCTTAGCGCACACTTTAAAGGTACATGCAGTGATATCAGCATTATCCAGCCGTCAGAAACCTGGGCCGTATCTTCTAATGATAACAACAGGCTGAAATTGAGACTTGGGAACTACGACCGGGACCTGCTGGACCTGATAAGAATACAGGTAAAAAATACAGGAATATACAATTGGCTGACTGTTAAAGATTTTTCAAAGGATGATTTGGGTCCATCCTTTACAGATATCACAGTATTGCTTGATGAGTTCATTGATGGAAACTATGATGTACGCGCAGTACTTGAATGTGCCGGTGGAAAGAAATATTCACAATTATATTCAGGAACGATTGACAGACACGGGCCCGTACTTTTTGGATTGCCTGAACCTTCAGATCTGATATTAAAACCCGGAGAACTGATCATGGCTTTATTCGATGAAGATGTGAATTGTATCTTGTTTAATTCCGATGTGGTAACGGTAACCAACCTTTCAACCAGAGAAATCATGGAAGTTGAAGTAGGATGCTTTGGGAACATGGTCATCATAATACCTGACCTGGAAGGTAAATATACAGAAGGCGACACCTTTAATATAAAAATTACCCATCTCGAGGATATGGCAGGAAATAACATCAGTAGTCCTGTTAGCTGGTCATTTGTAATATTTGAGGATCCCACCCCACAGGCGGATGCAGATACGGATAATGACAGCATTTCAAATCATATTGATAACTGTTCATGGACCTATAATCCCGATCAGGCAGATATGAACGCTGACGGTATTGGTGATGTCTGCGATGATGATATTGACGGTGACGGTATTGCAAATCATCTCGATAATTGTCCATGGGTTAATAATCCCGGCCAGGAAGATTCAAATGGTGATGGTATAGGCGATGCTTGTATCCAGTGGGTAGGCATCGTCAAACCTACAGCTCCTGAAGGCTTCCAGTTTTTAGAAAATTTCCCGAACCCATTCAGGGAAAACACCACCATCACTTATATTCTTCCTGAGGAAAGCCATGTCGTAATGAAAGTTTACAATATCATGGGGCGTGAACTGGAGGTATTGACTAACCAGGCTAAACCACCGGGAACATGGAGCATTACCTGGGATGCATCGAATTTCAATGACGGTGTCTTCTTCTGCACGATCTATGCGAAACCGACAGGAAGTAATGAGATAGTAACGAAGACAATTAAAATGGTTAAGATAAAGTAGGAAATTCTTATTGAAAACTAGCCAGATGAACCGGGAAGTATTTTGCTTCCCGGTTTTTTTGATGTATAAATAACCAAAAATGATAGCATTAACGAGAACACTGGGCAAGATCGCTGGCGTTTTTTAACCATAATAAAACCGCAACTTTGGTTTCAACTGAGACAGGTTTACCAAATACCGGCATCATTTTCTGTAGAGTGCTTGATGACTAAATAGAGTCTGTCAATAAAGTCGGGTGTCTGGATCATAATGTTCGAGATCAAGGCGCGCAACCGCGTGCCGCTGAAGCTTTCCGCGAGCGCCTTAGCTACTCTGCGCTGCGCCTTCAGGCAAGCTTTCGGCTGCCGAAGGGAGGCGCTAGGCGCTTACGCTAAAGCTTCAGGAACAGCGTGCAACGCAGATATTGGACATTATGGACAGACACTACATATACATCTCCCTGAATAATCCCACCATCCTTTCTATTATCTCTTTAGGATCACCTTCCGACAGACTCTCGAATGAAACATAACCCTGATACTCTCTTTCTTTTAGAATAATTGCGATCTCCTGCATATTAACAGGAGTTTTCCTTCCACCGGGATAAACATGTTCTTTTATAAACCAGTAACTGGCATAAGGAGCCAGCCGGCGTATCTCCTCGTAGGGATCTGCTGCATGAAGACTTCCTGTATCCAGGATTAATCCTATCCATTCAGAATCGACGCTTTCCAGAACTTCGATAATATCTTCACTGGTATAAAGAAAGTCGTTATGATGCTGAAGGCCCAGTATTACGCCGTTTTCCCGGGCAAATTCCGAACAGATTTTTAATTCAGATACCAACCGGTTCATTGCTTCTTTCCGGTCATATTCTCCGGGTTTATCTTTACCCGTAAATATTCTCATTATTGTGGCACCTAGTCTGGATGATACTCCCAGCCACTGCCGGATCATTTCTCTGTCGGCTTTCCGTGAAGTTTCGTCTGGTGTAACGAAGTCATTTCTTACCCCTGTCCAGGGTATATTTAAACCCAGTTCCAGGGCCTTCTTTTTTAGTTGAAATAATTCCACGTCAGGAGGAGTTTCCGGATAAACAGAGAAATAATATCCGGTTAGGTCAACTGCATCAATACCAATACCTGCAGCAAAATCCATCATGTCGAAAAATGTCATTTCTCCATCCCGTAACATGGAATTAAATGAATAGGCATTTAAGCTGTACTGTACGCGGGTTTTGTTTTTCTCTGCCTTTTGAAAATAGCTTATACTATTTGCGCCCAGTACAAATGGAGTTATGGCAAGACTGTTCAGGAAATTTCTTCTTTTCATATCGTAAAGTTTTTTCTGTAAAAAAATTGAATCGGAAAAAATTATAAACGGTTTAAATTAATCTCACCGGAATAAAAATCCATTAATGGTACAATTGATACTTTATTTCTTTTTATTCTGAATATCTCCTCTTCACCCTTAATCCGTGTATCCATGAATTGACCGTGGTTATGTTGTCATCAATCCAGTTTTTGGCGCCTCTTTCAGGCATGCCTTCGGTGGCTTCTATTTCGTTAATCAGAGAATTCATCTGTTTGTCGGTAAGTGATATTCTTTCAAGGAAAATACTTAGAGTCGGATAGTCATCCTTAATTCCATTCCGGCCCAGAATATGAATATTTTCGGTTCCTCCGTATATTGAGTCCGGATCCTGAAGAAATTTAAGATTATAGCGTTTAAACATCCAGTGGGGTTCCCAGCCGGTTATCATGATATTCTGGCGTTTCCTGTAGGCTTCTTCGAGCCTTTTGAGCATTTCTGTTTCATTCTCTTCGATTACTTCCAGTCCGGTACCGTAATGATCTATCGCCTTTTTGGTCGACTGCATAATACCGGCAAAGGCATCGATTCCGTAAATAACTTTCAGATCATCAGGTAATTGAGTGGTTTGGGATATTGAGTCGATTTCCATGTATTCAGGAACAACAATGCCAGTTCTTGCATTTTTGAAAACTATCCCGAGATCGGTCAGGCTGTCTTTATACTCACTCCAGTATTTCCTGTGGGTGTGGGGTAACCAGGCATCGGCAAAGAAATCATATTTTCCGTATGCTACCACCGAATATATACTGTCGATCTCATCCATCCTGGTTATTACCGAATAATGAAGCCTGTCGGTAAGAATAACTTCAATCAGATTTGTAATTGCTATGCCTTCAGTCCAGTTTGGATAAATAATTCGGATACTGTCATCCTCCCTTTCTTTCTCCTCAAGATTGCACTGGACGATGAAAACGCTTAATATAATTGTGATAGAAAGTAATTTCTTCATTTTTTAGTATTTTTTATTCAAATATTTAGGTCATATCATACCCCTGTCGGCTCTTGTTTCTTTAACCACCCAGAATGGCAACCTGAGATTCTGAGCCCTGATATTTTCTGTTATCCTGTGAATAAAAAAAGCTGAGCTGTCAGATTTTTCCTTAAGTCCCGTAACAAGTAAATCTACATTTAGCCTGTGAATATATTTAGTGGTTATAACCCCACGGTCATTTTCATCATTTACCAGGGCTTCACAATCGAGCTGTATTTCTTCTACCCTGATTTTCTTTAACATTCTTCCGAATTCATTATGACATTCCTTACTTAATTTATTTTTCATTTCAACTGATGGCGTGGAACGGAAATAGCTTATGGGCATTTTATAAAAATGAAGTGCCCTGACGTTTCCGTCATTTAGTCTTGCAATATCCATAGCCTTTTTTAATACCAGACGTGATATTCTGTTAAAGTCGATAATGGCCAGCAACTGCCTGAAAAGTATTCTGGGATTTTCGGGAACGAATATAGTGGAACAATCCGCGTAAGCTGCAATACGGTCCATCTCGATCCCTGTTCCTCCAATTTGCTGCTTAACGCCTAGCAAAAGAAGATCTACAGGTAGGTCTTCCGTAATGTCAATGAGGGTATCTACCCTTCTTCCACGTTTAATGATAATCTCTTTGTCAGGTAATTTTTCCGGGACAAAAAACTCAGTGATCTTATCTTCAATGTCTTCCCGTGCTATGTCTTCAATAGGTCTGTCCAGGTCAGGAAAGAATTCTTCAATATTTTCCGGAAATTCCGAATCTGGTATTATATGGACAAATGTGATCTTTTTCAGGGAGAATAATTCCGCCATCCGGGTTGCAAATAAGAGAATATGGCGATCCATTTCTCCAAGATCCAAACCAATTAGGATATGTGCATTATTTTTCATTTTTATCTTTTTTCTTGGTGTTTTCTCTTTCAATTGCTCTTCCAATAAGTCTTTTGTATGATTCAAGGGTAACTCTTTCCTGGGCCTTGCTTTCCGTAAGATGTTCTTTTTGTAAACCCCGGTAAAGGCTGAAGCACATAATGATCAGAATAATGGTAAAAGGCAGCCCTGTCATGATAGAAGCTGTCTGAAGTGCTCCGAGGCCCCCTCCAATAAGCAGGACTGCAGCAACTGCTCCTTCTGTTCCTGCCCAGAATATCCGTTGACCGACCGGTGAATCCAGTTTGCCACCCGAGGTAAAGGCATCAACTACGAGGGAGCCCGAATCGGATGATGTTACAAAGAAGCTTGTTACAAGAATAATAGCCACTACACTGGTAATTGCTGAGATTGGAAAGTGTTCGAGCAGCTGATATAGGGCTGTGGCAACATTTTCATTAACCGCATCTGCAATGCTTGGACCTATGTTATTCATCTCAAGGAACAAGGCAGATCCGCCAAAGGATGACAACCAGAGAAATGTAAGCATTGTCGGGACTATCAGCACTCCGCTTACAAATTCCTGTATTGTTCTCCCTTTGGATATCCGTGCGATGAACATTCCCACAAAGGGAGACCAGCTGATCCACCATGACCAGTAAAAGACTGTCCATGTATTCTGCCAGTCGGACTGTTGGTAACTTTCAGTCCAGAAGCTACTAGCAAGAAGGTTTTGAAAATATGCGCCAATATTCTGAACATAAGTATCTAATATAAATAAAGTAGGACCAAGCAAAAGCATAAATACCAGGAATATTGCTGCTATATAAATATTCAGTGTGCTCAGTCTTTTTACGCCTTTATCGAGTCCGCTCACTACAGAACCGGTAGCACCTAATGTAATTACGATAATAAGTATTACCTGAAGGCGTACAGAATCATTCATACCGAAGACATGATCAAGTCCGGCACTGACTTGCTGTACCCCAAAGCCGAGTGATGTGGCAAGGCCGAACAGGGTAGCCACAACGGCAAGCACGTCAATAATGATCCCTATGGGTCCATGTATTCTTTTACCGAGCAATGGGTAGAAAACAGATCGGATTGCCAGGGGAAGTTTCTTGTTAAATGCGAAGAAAGCAAGAGCGAGTGCCACAAGAGCATAGATTCCCCAGGCATGAAGACCCCAGTGCAAAAAGGTCGATTCCATAGCCAGTCTTGCAGCTTGAATGGTTTCCGCTTCACCTGAAGGAGGAGAGATGTAATGGTATATTGGCTCAGCAACACTCCAGAAAAGAATACCGATGCCCATTCCTGCGCTGAACAGCATGGCAAACCATTCTGTTAGGGAAAATTCCGGGCGGGCCCTTGGACCTCCGAGCCGTATTCTGCCAAATTTACTGAAAGCCAGGTAAAGTACAAATACAAGGAAAACGTTAACAGAGACAACGAAGAACCAGCCAAAATTATCCGATATACCATTTTGAATATTACTGAAGACATTTTCCATCGGTTCTCCAATAATAAGCGTTACGGCAATAAACAAAGCAATTATGCCTGCAGCCGGCCAGAATACAGGGGCATAGATGTCGAAATACTTCTTTTTATTTTTCACGTATATTGATTTTAAAAGAAATAATTTTCAAGCTATAAACGAACAAATGTGCCTGATAAAAGGGTCTTTCTATAAATACAAAGAAAACGGGTTATTGTTTTATAATTAAGGTCTGTCAATAAAGTCAGGTGTCTGTTCCGATAGCTATCGGAACATAATGTTCGAGATCAAGGCTTGCGAAGCCGGAAAAAGCGGAGTTTACTCTTGTAAATGAGCATTTTTCCGGTGAGCATAACGCAGATATTGGACATTATGGACAGACACTACTTATGGTCCCATCCGGTGATATATAAATATCGTGCGGGTATTTTTTATCTCCAACTGTGATGGACCCAAAACTGGTATTGGTGATCCGGGGTTTCAATTTCTGCTTTTTTTCAGAAAGTGACTAAAGGTTGTATTTTGCCATATTTTATAACTACCTCTAAGGCAGGTAGTTATCAAGGGGAGCGGAGTGCTTACTGGAAGAGACACCCTAAGGGTTATAACCCTTAGGGTGTTTCTCAAAATTTCATCAAAATACCTAAACAAAGCGCAAATTCGCTTCCGCCATAGCCAGAACAGAACGGGTAGATACTTTGTAGGTGCATGCGTCTTCGCAGTATCCAGGACAATCGTCGCAAACCTCTGAAGGTTTCCTGCCCGGCAAAGCCGCAAACTTTTCCATGGCTTCTTTTTGTCTTCCCTTTACGGTGTAGTAATAATTGTACCTCATAATATAATTCACCGGTAAATGATAAGGACATGCCGCTTCACAATCGTTGCACCCAATTCTGCAGTTAAGATGTCCGTAGGCCCTGGTATAATCTTCCAGCAGGGTGATATTTTTGTTTTCCAATGATGTACCCGACATAGCCAGCATGGTTTCTACATCCTGGAAATTACTGAATGCCCAGAGAACGGTGTGGGCTTTTTCATTGCCAAGTACAAATTTCATGGCCGCATCCATCAGCTCTTTTTCTGTCTCTATATTGTATTTTGCGAAGAAAGTTTTTGCCTCCTCAGCCATGATTTTGAATTTCTCGTAAAACTGAACCGTATATTTGTTAGGTTCTTTTCCCGCAGCTTTGGTTTTATTGATTCGCTCATCCATCATCATATAAAGTTGTACCGGGTTCGATTTAATGATCTGCGTACCTATATTCTTCTGCTCACAGGCATTTAAAACTTTATCTGCTTTGTCGCGATTAAAGAAATTGTAAGCAAGCTGTATTACATCAAAACGTCCGTCATTTACTGCTGTGAGAAGGATGGTCTCAAGACTCTCTTCAGGATTTACCAGATGATTATTTCCATGACACGAAACTCCAACAGACCTTACTTTTCCCTCTTTTTTTAATTGTTTCATACCTGCATGAAATGCTTCGTCCCTGATAATCGTGGAACTTTCGGCACTGTGGATCATCATGCAATCAATATAATCGGTCTGAAGTCGCTCAAGTGAAGCATTTGTCCGCTCAATCACATCTTCTTTTGATTTAAATTCTTTCGCTTCATAAAGCTTTGAATTGATAAAGATCTTGCTTCGATCATAGTCCTTCAGCACGTTTGCGATCATTTTTTCATTATTACCGTTACCGTATTGTTCACCGGTATCAATAATATTAACTCCCGCATCGAGAAGTGCTTTTAAAACTGCTTCACTGGAAGGAGTACCACTGCCGAAGTCTGATACACGAAAACCTGTTCTTCCAAGAGTCCTGTGCCTTTTGATCTTTGATTCACTGGTTCTTACCGGACTAAAAGCTGTGTTGCCGGAGAGCGCACCCGCTCCGAGCATGCCGAGTGCAGAATTTTTCAGAAAAGCTCTGCGATCTGTTTTTTTGATTGACATAAGGTTTTTTTTGGTTTGGTTTGTTCACCGTAATATTACTAAACAAATGCCTTTTTTTCCACAAAAAAAACCTAAATAAAGATACTAAAGAGCAGAAATATCCGCTGAACTGATGATCTTTACTCCCATGTCTGTCAGTTCTTTCTTTTGTTCAATGTATTTTTCATCATCAAGTGCACGAACACCATCGTCAATGAGGTAAGTTTCAAAGCCTTCTTTTACAGCATCTTTAAGGCTAAAATATACACAAACATCTGCTGCAAGTCCGCTGATAAATACTCTTTTGACATCTCTTGCGCGAAGATAGCCGGCAAGTCCTGTCGCTTTTTTATGATGATTGTCGTAAAATCCACTGTAACTGTCAATTTCAGGATCCATTCCTTTTCTGAATATTGCCTCAACAGGCTTGGTATCCAATTCTGCCGATAAGTCTGCTCCCTCCGAGCCCTGTACACAATGATCGGGCCACATTATCTGATCCATGCCGTTTAACTCAATCGTTTCAAAGGGTTTTGCTCCGGTATTATTGCTGGCAAAGCTTCTGTGATTTTCAGGATGCCAATCCTGAGTTGCAATAACAAGATCAAATTTTGGAGAGATGCTGTTAATTACAGGGATAATAATATCGCCGTTTTCAACTTCAAGCGCTCCTCCCGGAAGAAAATCATACTGCAGGTCAATAATTATCAGTGCTTTCATAATTTTTCTTTAAAGGTTTGTCTCATTTTGTCTCTTAAATTCATTAATTCCGGACTTATACCAATCTTATAAACATGTGGATTTGCAAATCGTTTATACTCATTGGATATTTTTCCCATCCGGTGTGCTGCGAATTCAGCAATTTCCTTTACACTTTTTTTGTCGATGGTAATTTTCCCTTTTTCCATCATCCTGTGATAAAGGTTTTCCTTTTTAAAACCGGAAATATCCATGTTTTTTACCTTATCAAGCGGGTGGAACATTTTAGACGGATCTTCATCTTCTCTGCAAATTACATCCCCTCCGTAAAAATTGTCCTTTTCATCAAGCAAACGGTAGAGGTGCTTTTTGCCCGGAAGGGTCATCTTAGCTATATTTTCCGAAAGTTTCATTCTGGGTTTTCCCTCCGATTCCGAGAGTTTATAAACCCCGTCTAGTGCCCCATCCGGATCGGCAGTGATCAGTTTTGTGCCTACGCCAAAAAAATCAATCGGGGCATTCTGATCATTAAGACTCTGGATTACATATTCGTCAAGCTGATTGGATGCCACGATTTTCACTTCTTTAAATCCTGCATCATCAAGCATCTTTCTGGCTTTTTTTGCCTGGTAGGCAAGGTCACCGCTGTCCAGCCGGATCGCTTTAAGTGAATGTCCTTTTTCCTTTAGTTCTCCGGCTACTTTTATTGCGTTTGGGACACCCGATTTCAGCGAATCATAGGTATCAACAAGCAATATGCATTTATCCGGATGTGATTGTGCATAATTTCTGAATGCAGTTAGTTCATCATCCTGATTCTGGATAAATGAATGGGCCATGGTTCCGGAAATATTCAAGCCGAAATCGACCCCGGATTTGATATTGCTGGTTGAATCGAAGCCTCCGATCATTGCCGCTGCAGAAGCATGATACGCTCCCAAACCCTGGGCACGTCTCAATCCAAAGTCACTTAATTTTTTTTCCCCGGCAACATGTGAAATGCGGGATGCTTTTGTAGCAATCAGGGAATGAAAATTTAAATAATTCAATAAGAGAGTTTCTGCCATCTGGGCTTCTATAATGTTTGCGTCTACCCTGAGTACAGGTTCTGTAGGAAAAATCAGATCGCCTTCCTGAACTGATACAATAGCTCCTTTAAATGAAAAGTCTTCCAGGTAGGAGAGATACTCATCCTTTAATCCTTCACGATGGAAATAATCAATTTCTTCTGATGTAAATGAAAAATCTTCAAGAATTTCAAGGAAATTCTGTAAACCCGCAAATATCACATATCCACCCCCGAAAGGTATCTTCCTGAAAAAGTAATCAAAAGATGCTGTTGTTTCCCTGTTGCCGGTCATATAATAAGCCTGGCCCATGGTTACCTGATAATAATCTGTAAAACCGGCACTGATATTCATTGATTTCATAGCTTCTATACTTTTCTTTTATCAACAAGTATTTTATCTATATGTTTTTATGGTTTTCAATCCCCTGAAGTTATATGAGGAGAGTTCGGGTTTCAGTTCCGTCTGTCTGAGTATTTAGGGTTCCCTGATTCTTAATAGTGTCTGTCAATAGATTAAAGTGTTTGGATTATAACCGAATCCGCCAATTGGCGGTGAGCTCAGCAAAGCTAATGTTCAGGATCAAGGTGCTCACAGGAGTTAGTCGATAATGTTTGAGCATTATCTTGTAAGTCATACCGATTAATCGGTATTGGGGAGAGTGTAAGGAGTGTCTGTCCCGATAGCTATCTGGATAAATGTTCGAGATCAAGGAGCGCAACCGCGTGTCGCTGAAGCTTTCCGCGAGCGCAGAGCTTCTACGCTCGCGGAAAGCTTCAGCGACAGCGTGCGGAGGCACAAAACTTTAAACCGCCGTCGGGAAGAAACGAATCAAAGGTTGTTTTTTTAATTTATTGATTTTGTGGATAATAAGGGCTTTGCTTATGGGATACACCCTAAGGGTGTAAGAAAAATCAATGAGATCCCTCGGTTAAATGATTTTGAAAACCAAATTCATAGTCTCACTGAATTAACCCTGAATGAGTATATCGGACATTAATGACAGACACTGTTTAGAATCTTTTTAATTAAATGCTAAAAATGAAATTTTACCTCCAATAACCGGACATTCAATTATATTTGCTACAGATGTGTTAAAAAACACTTTTATATAGCATGTTTAATGTTAGATATCTATAATAATTATAGCTATGCAAGTACTTACAGTCAACGTAATAATAATCTAATAAACCCAAATATTTATTTCATGGATACAAATATTTCCAACCAGATCCGTTTTGCCAACGGAGAATCCATTCCTGTAGAACTGCACAAAGTAAGAATTGTTCAGAAATTGCATTTAAAGCCGGTAGACGAGCGATTAAAAGCAATAGAAGAGGGTGGATATAATACTTTTTTATTGAACACGAAGGATATTTTTCTTGATATGCTTACCGATAGCGGGACTAATGCCATGAGTGACAATCAGGTTTCTTCCATGTTACAGGCCGATGATGCCTATGCGGGTTCACAGAGTTTTTACCGGATGGAAAAAGCCCTGAGGGAAGTATTTGGCAAACAGCTAATTCTGCCTGTTCACCAGGGGCGTGCTGCTGAGAATATCATTTCTCAAACCTTTATCAAGGAAGGAGATATTATTCCCATGAATTATCATTTCACGACTACTAAGGCTCATATGGAAATTAACGGTGGTAAGGTTTATGAGATTTATACCGATGAAGCATTGAAAATAAAATCTTCTCATCCTTTCAAAGGAAATATTGATGCCACACGCTTTATGGAGTTGATTGAAGAATTCGGTGCTGATCGTATCCCTTTCGTCCGCTTTGAAGCTTCTACCAACCTGATAGGAGGCCAGCCTTATTCAATGGCGAATATGAAGGAAGTAACAGATATCGCAAAGTCCCATGGAATAATGGTAGTTCTTGATGCCAGTCTTATCGGAGAGAATGCTTATTTTATCAAGCAGAGGGAAGAAGCTTATAAGAATGCTTCTATAAAGCAGATTTTAAATGAAATGTGTGGGATGGCGGATCTTGTTTACTTTTCAAGCCGGAAAGTAAGTTCCACGCGTGGCGGAGGAATATGTACCAACAGTAATGAATTGTTCCTGAAAATGCGTGACCTTGTTCCCTTATTTGAAGGTTTTCTAACTTACGGGGGAATGTCTGTCCGTGAAATTGAAGCCATGGCCGTAGGAATGTACGAAACAACAGACGAGACTATTATCGGGCAATCTCCCTCTTTCATAGAATATGCAGTTAATAAGCTGGATGATCTGGGTATACCTGTAATAACTCCCGCCGGTGCCCTTGGGTGTCATATTGATGCTATGGGATTCCTTTCTCATGTACCCCAGGAAGAATATCCCGCCGGTGCACTTGCTGCTGCTCTTTTTATTGTCTCTGGCTGCAGGGGAATGGAAAGAGGAACCATATCAAGCGAAAGAGATGAAAACGGAAAGGATATACTTGCAGACATGGAATTGCTTAGACTGGCATTTCCCCGCCGTGTATTTACGCTTTCTCAAACCATGTTCATGCTCGACAGAGTTAAGTGGTTATATGAAAACCGTGAGTTGATAGGAGGCCTGAAATTTACAGATGAACCTCCCGTGCTTCGTTTCTTCATGGGTCGCCTGGCACCGGTATCGGACTGGCCTGATAAGCTGGTGGCAAAATTTAAGAAGGATTTCGGAGATAGCCTTTAGGTTTAACCTGAATTTTATCTGGCTCATACTGGTAACAGACTCCCTTAACAGGATAGTACCCTTCAATATCCACAACCAGCTTGAAGCCTGGCATGTAAATTCAGAGTTTGACAGGGTGTTTTTGTTCCCTGTGATTGAGAATAGGGTTTATGAAGTATTGTAAGGTAGTTAGCGATCTGCCGTGAACTATTATGGTCTACAAAACCTCTCCAACCAAAAAGGTACTACCCCCTACAAAAATAACATCTTCAGGTAGGGCATTTTTCCTTGCTGCTTCGAGAGCTTCTGAGGATCTGCTGTAACTCTCACCCTGAAGATCAAATTCAGATGCCAGTTCGCGAAGTATACGCTCATTCATGGAACGGGGAATATCGGCTTTAGTGAAGTAATATTGGGCATCGGGAGGCATCAGGCGAAGTATTCTGCCGGGATTTTTATCGGATACCATTCCCCAAACGATATGGAGTTTTTTACGGGGAAGAGTGTTGAGTTGTTCCATTACGATTTGAATTCCTTCTGCATTGTGGGCTGTATCGCAGATTACAAGTGGATTATATTCTATTTCTTCCCAGCGCCCCCTTAATCCTGTTAATTTTTTAACCTGTTTTAATCCGTTTTCAACATGAGAATTAGTGATCTCTAATGCTTCCTTTTTTAAGACTTCGATGCTTGTAAGAACTGTCAGAATGTTTTTTTCCTGGTATTTTCCGGTGAGATCCGTATTTAAACTGATTTTTTGGGAATTCTTATGGACGCTGATCTGAATGTTCATTGAACGGTCTTTATCCATCAGACTGAAGTCAACCGACAGACCCTCCCATACAGAAAAAAGTCTTGCATTCTTCTCCCTGGCTTTTTTCTCAAATACCGGAAAGGTTTCAGGATGAAATTCACCGATTACTACCGGAATACCGGATTTGATTATTCCGGCTTTCTCACCTGCTATTTCCGTAAGTGAGTCTCCTAAAAAACGGGTATGGTCAAGGCCTATATTTGTTATGATTGATAAAAGAGGATTTATAATATTTGTAGAATCGAGTCTTCCTCCCATACCAGTTTCTATAACGGCAATATCAACATTTGCTTTCTTAAAATATAAAAAAGCGAGATCGACAGTCATTTCAAAGAAAGAGGGCTTCAGCTCTTCGATCTGGTTTATGTTGTTATTGACATAATTAACAACCTCCTGTTCCGGGATCATTTTCCCGTTAACCCTTATACGTTCCCGGAAATCTTTCAGATGGGGAGAAGTGTAGAGTCCAGTTTTGTACCCAGCTTTCTGAAGCACTGATGCGATCATATGAGAAACAGAACCTTTGCCATTTGTTCCGGCAACGTGAATGGTCCTGAAACTTTTATGAGGATGATCATGCAAGCTGTCAAGTTTTCTGCTGGTATCCAGGTTGTTTTTATATGCAGCTGCTCCCAGCCGCTGATACATGGGAAGGCTTGAATATAGAAAACCGATGCTTTCCTGGTAATTCATTTAGTATTTATTATCCCATTTGTTCCGGAACACTTTAGACAGGTCAAACCTTTCAGGATAACTTTTTTCTTCATCGGGGTAGCCCAGACTTACGATTGCGAAGGGTTTAACATTAGCCGGCAGTTCAAATAATTTGGCTATTTCCTGCATTCTTTGTGCCCGTGGATAAACTCCGATCCAGCAGGAACCTATTTCCATTCCGTGGGCTGCAAGCAAAATATTTTCCGTGGCTGCCCCGCAATCGGCAATCCAGTACCCATCTCCGTGCTGGAGGTTTTCGTCTCCGCAAACAAGAATAGCATGACTGGCTGATTGAAGCATTTTGGAATTTGGGTGAATTTCCATAATCTCATCGAATATTTTTTTATCCTCAATAAGGATAAAATGCCAGGGTTGCTTGTTAACCGCGGAGGGAGCGTACTGAGCTGCCTTTAAGATCTTCATAATTTCTTCCTCCCCGATGGGTTTGGATTTGTATTTGCGGATGCTTCTGCGTGTAAGAATACGATCGTAAAAATTCATAGTTAATTTATTTAAGGTCTCAACAAAATTCTGGAAACCGGGTGAAACGAGCTCAAGAGGTCAATAAAACCAATTAGATCCCTCGACTAAGGCGCGGGATCAGTTCGACCAAATGATTTTGAAAACCAAAACCATAGTCTCACGGAATTAACACTGAATGAGCAAACGAACACCTAAGACAAACACTTTTTAGTTTATCAACAAGTTATCAACGACAGTGCCTGTGTATTATTTATTATTTTTAGCAAGTACAAATTTAGATAAATCATTACAGATTACATGAAGAAAGAAAAAAAGATCTTTATCCTTGACACCAATGTACTCCTCCATGACTACAGATGTATTTATAACTTCGAGGAAAATGACATCATTATTCCCATTACAGTACTTGAAGAACTTGACAGGTTCAAGAAGGGGAATGATATTATCAATTTCCAGGCAAGGGAATTTACCCGGGAACTGGACAAAATATCCGGCGACCAATTATTTAACGGAGGCTTACCTCTTGGCAAAAAGATGGGAAAGCTTGCAATTGAAACCGGTAAGCCCTTCTCAGAAAAGCTGAAAAATTCTTTTCCGGAAAATACCCCGGATCACCGTATCCTGGCCATCGCTGAACATCTTTGTGCAAAATTTGAAAGAAGGTCCGCAATACTGGTAACCAAAGATATAAACCTGAGAATGAAAGCCAAATCACTCGGGATCATGTCTCAGGATTACCAGAATGATATGGTGAAGAATATAGATGATATATACAAAGATGTAAATGTTATTGAAAATGCTCCTGAGCAAGCTATAAATAATCTCTATAAGAAACATGAGGGAATTCCTTTAAAGGAATTTGAGATGAAAGATCTGCCGGTCCCTCATCAGTATTTTATTTTTAAAAATAATAATGCCAGTGCCCTGGCTCATTATGATCCTTTCAATCAGGTTATTAACAGGGTTGAGAAATTAAAGACTTACGGGATCGATCCGCGAAATGCAGAACAGACTTTTGCACTGGATGCATTGCTAAGGCCTGAGGTGCAGCTTGTTGCGCTTACCGGAAAAGCCGGTACCGGAAAAACGCTTCTTGCCCTTGCCGCTGCACTCCACCAAAGAAAAATGTATACACAGATTTTCCTTGCAAGACCCATAATGCCTCTGGCGAATCGCGATCTGGGGTTTCTGCCGGGTGATGTAAATGAAAAGATCGGTCCGTATATGCAACCCCTTTTTGATAATCTGGCAGTTATTAAACAAAAGTATACGGCTTCCTCCAAGGAGTTTCAGAAAATTGAAGAGATGCAGAAAACCGATAAACTGGTAATTACTCCCCTGGCTTACATCAGGGGAAGAAGTCTTTCAAGGATCTTTTTTATTGTGGATGAAGCCCAGAACCTTACTCCTCATGAAGTGAAGACAATTATTACAAGGGCAGGGGAAGGGACAAAAATGATTTTTACCGGCGATATTCAACAAATAGACTCTCCTTATCTCGATACCAAATCAAACGGACTTTCATATCTTGCCGACCGAATGAGGGGGCAGGATATTTTTGCCCACGTCAATCTTGTTAAAGGAGAAAGAAGTTATCTCGCCGATCTTGCGAGTAATCTTCTCTGAAATTTGTTCTTGTTGCATCCTGTATGCACCTGTATACCGGAACCCGAATAGTTTGGCGTGTTTATGAGGGTTCCGGTTTTTTTTGTATTTTGCAGAATAGATTCCAAGCCAATGAAGAAACTTATTATTGTTCGTCATGGAAAATCATCATGGGACCTGAATCGGGTTAAGGACATTGACAGACCGCTCACAGAAAGGGGGATTTCGGACGGGTATAAAATGGCGGAAATTATGCTACACCATGGACATAAGCCTGACCTGATAATAAGCAGCAATGCCTGCAGGGCCCTGCATTCCGCTGTTATTTTCCACAGAGTTTTTGGACTTGCTCCGGCACTATTGCAAACCGATCCTCATCTTTATCTCGCCGGGATTGATGAAATACTTAACGTGATCTATGGTAATGATGATGAAAACAGATCTCTTATGATTTTTGGTCATAATCCCGGATTCACTGACATTGCAAATTATCTCTCCAATATGGACATTTCAAATGTACCTACCACGGGAGTCGTTATTCTTGAATTTGATACAGACAGGTGGATTGACATAGATCGTAAGTTGGTGACGAATGAAATCTTTGAATTTCCCCGGAAGAATTAGAAATATTATCTTTGTGACCTATGAAAAGCAAAAAACTGACTAATCGGGAAATAAGTTGGCTTTTTTTTAATGAAAGAGTACTTCAGGAAGCCGCCGACAGAAATGTACCTCTGGTGGAGAGGATGCGATTTCTGGGTATTTTTTCAAATAACCTGGATGAGTTTTTTAAGGTAAGGGTTGCTACCATTAAAAGAATGATCGATATTGAGGATAAAACCGGAAGGCCCAATAAAGAAAAACCCAAGGAGATTCTGAACGAGATACAGCAAATTGTAATACGGCTGCAAAAAAGATTCGAAACTATTTATGAAGAAATAAAGGAAGAACTCAGCAAGGAAAGGATCAATATTATAAATGAAACCCAGTTAAATAAACGAAAAGCGGAATTCGTCGACAAATATTTCCAGGAGAAAGTATTACCAGTACTTACTCCAATTATGTTGCATAATGTTAAGGACTTTCCCCGACTTAAAGATAAATCCATTTATCTGGCCGTAAAAATGACCAGTAAAAACCCGGCTGTTGATATGGAATATGCTATTATCGAAATTCCTACCGACCGTCTCGGAAGGTTTTTGGTCTTTCCCATCAGGAGTAGGAAATATATTATTTTGCTCGACGATGTCATACGCTTTGATCTTAAGAGCCTGTTCAGTCAGTTTAAATTCGACCATTTTGAGGCCTACACCATAAAGCTAACCCGGGATGCAGAACTTGATATTGATAACGATCTTTCTAAAAGTTTTCTCGAAAAGATTGACGAATCGGTTAGTGATCGAAAAATCGGACAAGCTGTTCGTTTTGTTTACGACAAATCTATTCCTACCGATCTTTTAAATTACCTGATACGCAGACTTGAACTGGATGAAGGCGACAATCTTATTCCCGGTGGACGATATCATAACTTTAAAGATTTCATGAATTTTCCAAATCTTGGAAAAAGTCATCTTCGGTATGATTATAAACCACCTGTTACACATCCCAGAATTAAGAATAATACGAGTATATTCGATATTATTTCCGAGAAAGATCTGATGCTTCACTTTCCTTACCAGACCTTTAATCATTATATCAACTGGTTGAGAGAGGCCTCAATGGATCCCGATGTTGTCTCCATCAGAACCACTCTGTACCGTGTTGCGCATAACTCAGCGGTTATTAATGCCCTGATAAATGGCGCACTGAACGGGAAGCAAGTCGTGGTTAATATTGAACTTCAGGCCCGTTTTGATGAAAAATCCAATATTTACTGGTCAAAAAAGCTCGAAGACGCCGGTGTAAGGGTTACATTTGGAATTCAGGGTTTAAAGGTCCATTCGAAATTAACACTTATAACAAGAGAAGAAAATGGAGAACTTGTCCATTATGGTGCTGTGGGAACGGGAAATTTTCATGAGGGGACAGCAAATGTATACTCTGATCTGTTAATGCTGACAAAAAATAAGGAGATCAACGAGGATATAATTAAAGTATTCGATTTCTTTGATAATAGTTATCGGAATTACTCCTATAAGCATCTTATCGTTTCACCCAACTTTCAACGTAAGAAGCTTTCTGCCCTTATTGATTATGAAATTAAGAATTCCCAGGCAGGGAAATCAGCCTTTATAATTATAAAGATTAATAGTCTGGTTGACACCGAGATGATACAAAAACTCTATCAGGCAAATAATGCTGGTGTAAAGATTAAGCTGATAGTTCGGGGTATTTGTTCTCTCATACCAGGAATAGAGGGACAGAGTGAAAATATCGAAGCTGTCAGTATCGTAGATAAATATCTGGAGCATTCAAGGATCTTTGTATTTGCCAATGGGGGAGATGAGCTTTTCTATATCTCTTCTGCCGACTGGATGACCAGAAATCTTGATCATAGGATCGAAGTAAGTTCTCCTGTCTTTGATAAGGATCTTCAGAATGAATTAATGGATATCATCAATATTCAGCTGAAAGATAATGTGAAGGCCAGAATAATTGATGAAAAGCAATCAAACAAATACAAAAAATCCCATTCCTCCAAATCAATACGTTCACAAATTGAGCTGAATAATTATTATAAAGCAATGAGTGAATCAAACAAATAATTTTTATATGGATTATTCTGGTTTATGTGAGAAGGTCAGGTCAATTGTGATGGAAACAGCTGTCTATATCGAATCTGAACTAAAAAAGAACCCCCGGATCTCTAAGGAGGCAAAAGGAATGCATAATTATGTTACCCATGTGGATAAGAATGCTGAAAGGATGCTTGTTGAAAAACTTGGATCATTATTGCCAGGTTCAGGCTTTATAGCGGAAGAGGGCACGAGCAATAAAAAAGGGGATGAATACAATTGGATCATTGATCCTCTTGACGGAACTACCAATTACATTCATGGATTGCCTCCCTATGCCGTGTCGGTAGGACTAATGGAAAAAAAAGAGATCGTTGTAGGGGTGATTTATGAAATGGGCCTTCATGAGTGTTTTTATGCATGGAAGGACGGTCCGGCTTATCTGAATGAAAAAGTGATTCATGTTACCGACACTTCCACTGTAACAGATTCGCTTATTGCAACGGGATTCCCATATACCAATTATAAATACCTGAACGGGTTTATGGAAAGTATCAGATACTTCATGAAGAATTCACATGGGTTGCGCAGACTTGGGTCTGCTGCAACTGATATTGCATATACTGCATGCGGACGTTTTGATGGTTTTTATGAATATGGTCTTCATCCCTGGGATGTCGCAGCCGGTTCCCTTATACTCAGACAGGCCGGAGGAAAGGTAGGTAATTTCGACGGAGAACCAGATTATTTGTTCAGTGAAGAAATAATTGCGACGAATTATGCTATTTTTGATGAGTTTCAGCAAATCATCAGAAAAATAATCAGGGAATGACCAAATCCATTTTGACCGCGATAAGCTACTATTTTCTGAGGATTCTTTCATTTTTGCCTTTTGCTCTTCTGAACGCAATCGGAAGCTTTGTGTTCTTTCTTCTTGATAAGGTAATTCATTACCGGAAAAAAATTATTTTGAGAAATCTCAGGAATGCCTTTCCCCAAAAAAGCGACGAGGAACTGAAAAGAATTACTACAGGTTTTTATCGGTATTTTTCCAGGCTATTGATTGAAAATGTTAAAATGTTTAATTTATCTGTCAATGAATTACAGAACCGCATAAAACTGGAAAATCCGGAGGTAATAGAAAATTTCTTTAAAGAAGGATCGGATATCGCGGTAATGGCAGCCCATTATGGGAACTGGGAATGGTTACTTGGTTTGCGTAAAGATATTCCCCATCACTGCCTGGGTATATATAAATCGTTGAACAACAAGCGATTTGACAATTTTTTCAAGTCTCACCGTTCCCGGTATGGCACAGAAATGGTTAATATGCGTGAGGTACCCAGAGTATTACTGAAGCATTCCGGAAATAATTTGTCAACTCTAACCGTTTTTATTTCCGACCAGTCGCCTGTATGGGAAGAAATTCAGTATTGGACTGAATTTCTTAATCAGGAAACTCCAGTATATTTAGGAGCCGAAAAATTAGCAAAGAAAATGAAGATGGCAGTTGTTTATTTCCGGGTAAAAGTGCAACCGAAAAATACTTATACTGTTGAAGCAATTCCAGTTACTCCGGATGCTTCAAAGGAAGAAGAATTTGTTATTACCGAGTGTTACCTGAAGTTACTTGAAGAAGACATAATCAGAGAGCCTGAATACTGGTTGTGGTCACACAGAAGATGGAAACTAACAGAAAAAAAGCGTAACTTAGAAAAGCAGGGGATATATCGTTTTGAAGGAAAACAAAGGAAGAAGTAAATTATGCTTAAAGTTGCAATTGTCATATTAAACTGGAACGGTGCCGGTTATTTAAAGAGATTTTTGCCCGGTGTTATTCGTAGTTCTGATTTTCCGGATGTGAAAGTATTTGTGGCAGACAATGCTTCCTCGGATGAATCCGTATCCATGCTGAAAAAAGATTTTCCTTCTGTGGAAATACTAATGCTTGACAGGAATTATGGTTTTGCAGAAGGATATAACCGGGCTTTTGCTCAGATTGAATCCGAGTATTTTCTGCTGCTTAACTCAGATGTTGAAGTTACCCTGAACTGGCTGAAGAAGCTTATTGAAACGATGGATTCAGATCCCTTAATAGCAGCTTGTACTCCTAAGATCAAATCCTATGAAATGAGAGATTATTTTGAATATGCAGGTGCTGCGGGAGGTTATATTGATAAGTACGGATATGCATTTTGCCAGGGACGGATTTTTGATGCACTCGAAGCGGATTACGGACAATACGATCAGGAGAAGGAGATATTCTGGGCCAGCGGGGCATGCATGCTCATTAGAGCTCCTTTGTATAAGCTTTCCGGAGGACTTGATCAACAGTTTTTTGCCCATTTCGAAGAAATTGATCTTTGCTGGAGATTGAAAAACCGAGGATATAAATTAGTGTTTGTTCCGGAATCTACCGTATTTCATGTAGGGGGAGGCGCACTTCCCAGGACAAACCCATTCAAAACCTACCTGAATTTCAGGAACAGTCTTTTTGCTCTGTATAAAAATTTACCGGAACACAAGCTTTTTCCTGTGATTTTTTTACGATTACTTATGGATGGTATTTCCATGGCCAGATTTCTCAGTGGAGGGAAATTCAGGGATATTTCGGCTATTTTCAGGGCCCATTTTTCATTCTATGCGAATTTTAGAAAATACCGGAAATTTCGTTCGGAGGAGAAAAAATTTATCAGCAGTTATGATCATAAAGAAATATATCCCCGCAGTATAGTATGGGATTATTTTCTTAGGAAGAAATACACTTTTGTATCGTTAAAATGGTTTATCAAACCTGTAATTAAACGCTAGAGAGAATATTGTCAAGATTTTCGAATTTTTTCTTATAATCATCTATAGATCTTTCAATTACGCTGTAGGCCTCTTTGACACCGTATGTATGGGTTATTTCACAATTACTTGGTCTTCCGGGCAGATCTTTATAGGTAAGAAAATAATGTTTTAATCGCTCAACTACGTTTTCGGGTACTTCGGAAATATCTTTAAAATTTTCATACATTGCATCGTTATTCAGAACTGCAATGATCTTGTCGTCAGCCTGTTTTTTATCTATCATTCGGAAACCTCCTATCGGCCGGGCATCTACAAGTATATCTCCATGTGATATTTCTTTCTCGGTGAGGATGCAGATATCAACAGGGTCTCCGTCTCCTGTTATTTCTTTTATATTTGTTTGCTCACGGCTGAGTTCTGCCACACCCGCCCCGGAAAAGGTCTGGGGTATGAACCCATAAAGTGCGGGAACAGTATTGGAATATTTTTGAGGTCTATCGATTTTCAGGTAACCGGAAACTTTATCTACTTCATATTTAACGGAATCTCTGGGCACCATTTCAATGAAACATGTTACAACTTCCGGAGCCTTTTCTCCTATATCTACGCCATGCCAGGGATGTGATTTGTATCTGAGACCCATTAATCTTCCTATTGGATCCATTAGTTTATTTGCCATTACTCAATATGATTTAAGTTTTTTGTAATTCTCCACCGGCATGGATTAAAGAACCTTCAATAAATTTTCCAGGGCGATTCCCCGACTCGCTTTAAGAAGGACCAAACAACCAGTAACAGGTTTTGCTAAGAAATGTTCAAATAATTCTTTTGCAGAATCGTAAAAATTGAAATTGTAAAGCTTACTGAACTGCTTAAATTCTTTTCCAATCAGATAAACTTCGTTAAACTCTTCTTTTTCAATTTCATCCAGAATCCTCTTATGTTCATCTGCTGAATAGGACCCAAGTTCCAGCATATCACCTAAAATAAGAATTTTATTATCGCTTTTCATGCTTTTAAAATTTTCCAGCGCCTCTCTCATGCTGGTGGGATTTGCATTATAGGCATCAGAGATCACCAGATTTCTTTTTGTTGCAATGAATTGTGAGCGATTAAAAGTACTTTTATAGGATTCAAGGCTTTTTATAATTTCTTCAGGTGTAATGTTGAAAAATGCTCCCACGCATGCTGCTGCCAGAACATTTTCCATATTGTAGGCGCCGGTCAGATTAAGGTCAGCCTCCATGATGATGTTTTCTCTTAAAAATTTAATACCTAGCTTCAGCTTTTCGCTACTGTTAATTATGAACCCATCGCAAAGGGGGGAAGAACCGTTTATATAATATATTTTTCTCAAATTATTATTTGTTCGGGAAAGCTCCTCAAGTATCTCATTACTTCCGTTTATGAAAATGGTTCCTCTCTTCTCATTAAGATAATTGTAGAGTTCTGATTTCGCTTTTTTTATCCCTTCAAGAGAGCCGAAACCTTCCAGATGTGCTTTCCCGATATTTGTGATCATTCCGTATCCGGGTTGGGAAATCCTGCATAGAAAATCTATCTCACCTGGATGATTCGCCCCCATTTCAATTATGGCAATCTCTTCATCTCTGATCTTTAAAATACTTAGGGGAACACCAATATGATTATTGAGATTTCCCTGGGTGGCAAGTGTTTTGTATTTAGACGAGAGAACTGCGTGCATTAGCTCCTTGGTGGTTGTTTTTCCATTGGAACCTGTAATACCGATTACCGGGATTCTTAATTGCTCACGATGATGTTTTGCAAGCTGCTGGAGTGTTTTCAGACTATTTTCAACGAGAAAATACCTGTCATCCAGGACTACTTCAGGATCATCAACAATAGCCATTTTGCATCCCTCATTCAAGGCGCTATTGGCGAATCTGTTGCCGTCAAAATGTTCTCCTTTCAGAGCAAAGAAAATGAGATTTTCATCTGCTTTTCTATTGTCGGTGCATACTCCGGACGATTTCAGGAAGTGTTCATATAAAACTCGAATGCTATGCATTTTTGGATGTTCAGGATATAAATATAGAAAAAATGAATTGTATTAATATAAAAAGGCCATCAATGATTGATGGCCTTTTTTTTATCCGCTAATTTGTCTTTGTCAATAAAGTGGAGAGTCTGGATCATAAGGTTCGAGATCAAGCAACGCCGATATCGGACATTGTGGACAGACACTAATTATAAAACTTAAAATCCTGTTGGAGTGCCAACCCTGGTCATAGCACAACGGAACCCGATATCATCGCGGGATTCTGTTTCAAGAAGGAATCTTCTTGTTCCCGGACTAAGATAATAGGCACGGTCTCTCCATGATCCTCCTTTGTATACTCTAACCCTGTCGTTTATAAGTGATGATCTTTCATACTCATTGTTAACATACATATTTCCGCTTCCTTTCTGATATGCCTCGGAAGCAGTGTCTGTTTCTGCATAGAACATTGAAGAGTTAAGATCACCGTCGCGGTAATTCCTGTAATCGGATTTTCTGTAATTAAATCTATCTTCGGCATCTGCTTCGGTAATAGGAACACGAATTACCCTTCCGAGACTATCAACTTGGGGCATATTGTCATTGGCGGGATCCTGGTAAATTTTATCGAACTGGTTTCCTCTGTATGGATTGAACTCGCTAACATCCTGGAATGAAAGTGGTCTGTAGACATCTGATACCCATTCGTTCACATTTCCTGCCATGCAATAAAGTCCGTAATCGTTAGGCCAGAATGATCTGACAGGGGTAGTGATAGAACCTGCATCATTCAGCGATCCGGCTACACCCATCATATCACCTTTCCCTCTCTGGAAATTCGCTCTCATTTCACCCATGTTTTTTGGGGAGTCATTTCTAACATTATGTCCATTCCAGGGATAAATCTTTCTTTCCCATACAAGCTCATCGACAGTGTTTCCGCGAAGTGCAAATGCTGCGAATTCCCATTCAGCTTCGGTTGGAAGACGATATTTTGGCAAAAGAAGTCCGTCTTCCAGTTTAAGGTCTCTGGTATCGCTATTCGGATTAAGACTTTCAATTGCATTTCTGTATGTGGGTTTATAAATACCCAGAAGGAATGCCTCAGTATTGAAGTGATTCTCTCCTTTTTGATCGGTCGATAATTCAATAATTCCTTCATTTACCAGGATCATCTCATTCACCCTGTCTGTTCTCCACAGACAGTAATCATTTGCCTGAAGCCAGTTTACACCCACAACAGGGTACTCATTAAAGGTGGGATGACGGAAATAATATTCCACATAAGGCTCATTATAAGCCATCGGATTTCTCCAGACAAGGGTATCGGGAAGAGCCCTTCTTACAACATTTCTTTGAGGATCAACATCCTCACTGAATATTCTTCCCAGCCAGTAAAGATATTCACGATAGTCAATATTTTTTACTTCAGTTTCGTCCATATAGAACGAAGAGACGGTAACTCTCCTTGGAACTGCATTCCATTCATACATTACATCGTCCTGAACACGGCCCATGGTAAAAGTACCTCCTTCGATAAGTACAAGACCAGGTCCGGTTTCTTGTTCAACTGCGTTTTGAACTTCAAAGCCGCCATTGGCAGGATCATTATAATCCCATCCTGTGGAGGATGAACTTTTTCCTGTTGAAGTCAGGTCCTTTTTGCCACAGGAATAAAACATTGCCAGTGCAATAATAATGACAGGAAAAATTTTCAGCTTGATTTTCATAGTGTTACAGGTTGTTTTTTATGAAATATACTGTTATTAATAATACTAATTCTCAAAAATAACTAAATTTTAGGACATTTTATTGCCCTGTGTTTCTTTTTCTTTAAACCATCTAATGTTAAAATCAGTGATAATTCATGTGCCCCTAAAAGAGGAATGTTCACTGATGGTAACGATAACTGCTGGTCATAACTATAACGGAATCTGTAATTTTTTGTTACATAGCCTGCAGAAAAAATTAAAGCA